>JAOPWT010000287.1 GCA_025965555.1 Mycobacterium sp. | reverse complement strand
TCGGCGACAGTGGCGAACCGCCCATGGGTGTTGGTCAGCCAAACGCCGGACATGTCCCAGTTGCCGCTGTGCGGCAGTGCCAGAATCGCGCCGCGGCCCGCTTCCAGGCTCGCCTCGACGTGCTCCCCTCCGATCGCCGCCTCGTCGAGCTCACGCGCCAGCACCTGGGGGTTCATCGACGGCAACCGGAATGCCTCCCGCCAATAGCGTGCGTAAGAGGCCAGGGAAGCACGAATCAGGCTGCCAGGCACCTCGGCGGGCGCCACGCCGAGCACTCGCGCAAGGTTCTTGCGCAGCTGCTCCGGCCCACCGCCGCGCGCCGCATACAGCGCGCCCGCTTCAAAGGCGTTGCGGGCGGCGAACTCCGGCATCGCGCGCACCACCCGCCAACCCGCGGCGTAGCCGAGGTCGGACAGTTGGCCACCGAGGGGCAGCCGAAAACCACGCACGCTCGGCAGTCCCGCCGACGGCGTGCTCACGGCTCGCTCGCTTCCTCTTCGGAGTCGTTGGGCGGCTGCGGCTTGGTCTCCATCGGTTCGGTGGCGCCCGGCGAGGTGCGCACCGAGTGCAGCCGCTGCCCAAGCGTGACGAGGCTGCCCACCGCCAGCGCCCACATCGCGACGGGCAGCAACCACGGCACGTGCAGGAACCAAACCCCCGACAGGCCTGCGCCGATTAGGACGATGATCAGCCTCTCCGGCCGCTCGATGAATCCGCCGTCCCCCTTGAGGCCGTTGGCCTCGGCCCTGGCCTTGGTGTAGGAGATGACCTGTGAGGTGACCAGCGAGATCATCGTCGCCACCGCCAACGACGCGCTGTGCACTCCGAACGCGGCCCACCACAGCAGGCCGCAGAAGATCGCGCCGTCGCCGATTCGGTCGCACGTCGCGTCCAGCACACCACCGAAGCGGGTGCTGAAGCCGCGCTCCCGCGCCATCGCCCCGTCGAGCATGTCGGCGAGGACGAACACGAAGACCGCGAAGGCGCCCCACCATAGTTGGCCGATCGGAAACAGCGTGAGCGCCGCGATGACGGTTCCCGCGGTCCCGATGATGGTGATGCTGTCGGGGGTGAGTCCCATGCGCAGCGACGCCTTCGCAACCGGACGGCTCAGCTTGGCGTACGCCGCCCTGGTCAGCAGGTAGAAGTCACTCACGGCTGCGCCGCCCATTCCTCTGCCAGCAGCTGGCGGGTGTCGCGCAGGAGCTGAGGGATGATCTTCGAGTCGCCGATGATCGTGATGAAGTTGGCGTCCCCGCCCCAGCGCGGCACGACGTGCAGGTGCAGGTGCTCGGCCAGACTCCCGCCCGCCGAGTGCCCGAGGTTGAGGCCGACGTTGAAGCCGTGGGGTCTGGAGACGGCCTTCATGACGCGGATCGCCTTCTGCGCGAAGGCCATCAGTTCGGCGCTCTCGGCCACGGTGAGGTCTTCGAGCTCCGACACCCTGCGGTACGGGACCACCATGAGATGCCCAGGGTTGTACGGATACAGGTTCAACACCGCGTAGACGAGCTGGCCTCGCGCAACCACCAGGCCGTCCTCGTCCGACATCGTCGGAATGTCGCTGAACGGCTCCGACGACGACGCGGAGCCGCTGTCCGGCACCTTGGCCTCGGCGATGTAGTTCATCCGGTGCGGCGTCCACAGCCGCTGCAGATGATCGGGATCGCCGACGCCGCGGTCGGTGATCGTCTGTTCGGGATCCACCGTCACACCGTGACCAGATCTGCTGTCGGAGCGGCATTCTCGCGTCGAGCAATCCAATCCGCGATGACGTCCACCGCGACGTCGCGTGGCACGCCGTTGATCTGCGTGCGGTCACCGAACCGGAAGCTGACCGCGCCCGCGTCGACGTCGCGGTCGCCGGCGAGCAGCATGAACGGCACCTTCTGATTGGTCTGGTGGACGATCTTTTTGGCCATCCGATCGTCACTGGCGTCGACCTGCGCGCGGATCCCCCGTGCCTTCAGTTGTGCAACAACGTCTTCGAGGTACTCCACGTGCCCATCGGCGACCGGGATGCCCACCACCTGGATCGGTGCCAGCCACGCCGGGAAGGCGCCTGCGTAGTGCTCGGTGAGGATGCCGAAGAACCGCTCGATCGACCCGAACAGAGCGCGGTGGATCATCACCGGCTGCTGGCGGCTGCCATCGGCCGCGGTGTATTCGAGGCCGAAGAGCTTGGGCTCGTTGAAGTCCAGCTGGATGGTCGACATCTGCCAGGTACGCCCGAGCGCGTCCTTGGCCTGGACCGAGATCTTCGGACCGTAGAAGGCGGCGCCACCGGGATCTGGCACCAATTCGAGGCCCGACGCGGCGGCGACTTCGGCCAGCGTGTTGGTGGCTTCTTCCCAGACGTCGTCGGAGCCGACGAACTTGTCGGGATCCTTGGTGGACAGCTCGAGGTAGAAGTCGTCGAGCCCGTAGTCCTTCAGCAGGCCGATGATGAACTGCAGCAGCCGCGTCAGCTCGTCGCGCATCTGCTCGCGGGTGCAGAAGATGTGCGAGTCGTCCATGGTCAAGCCGCGCACCCGGGTGAGCCCGTGCACCACGCCCGACTTCTCGTAGCGGTAGACGGTGCCGAACTCGAAGAACCGCAACGGAAGTTCGCGATAGGACCGACCACGGGCCCGGAAGATCAGGCAGTGCATCGGGCAGTTCATCGGCTTGAGGTAGTAGTCCTGGCCGGGCTTGCGGACCGTGCCGTCCTCGTCGAGTTCAGCGTCGACCTGCATCGGGGGGAACATGCCGTCGGAGTACCAGTCCAGGTGGCCAGAGGTCTGGAACAGTTGCGCCTTGGTGATGTGCGGGGTGTTGACGAACTCGTAGCCGGCTTCGACGTGCTTCTGGCGGGAGTACTCCTCGAGTTCCTTGCGGACGATGCCGCCCTTGGGGTGGAAAACCGGTAGACCCGAACCGATTTCGTCGGGGAAGCTGAAGAGGTCGAGCTCGACGCCGAGCTTGCGGTGGTCGCGGCGCTGGGCCTCCTCGATCAGTTCGAGATGCTTGTCGAGCGCCTCCTGAGATTCCCATGCGGTGCCGTAGATGCGCTGCAGGCTGGCGTTGGCCTGGTTGCCACGCCAGTAGGCCGCGGAACTGCGGGTCAGCTTGAACGCGGGGATGTACCTGGTGGTCGGAATGTGCGGACCACGGCACAGGTCGCCCCAGATCCGTTGCCGGGTACGCGGATTGAGGTTGTCGTAGGCGGTCAGCTCGTCGCCGCCGACCTCCATGACGTCGGGGTCGCCGGACTTGTCGTCGACCAGCTCCAGCTTGTAGGGCTCGTCGGCGAGGTCTTCGAGTGCCTCGTCCTTCGACTGGTAGACGCGGCGGTCGAACAACTGGCCGTCCTTGACGATCTGGCGCATGCGCTTCTCCAGCGCGGCCAGGTCGTCTGGCGTGAACGCACGCGGCACGTCGAAGTCGTAGTAGAAGCCGTCGGTGATGGGTGGGCCGATGCCCAGCTTGGCTTCGGGGAACAGGCCCTGGACCGCCTGGGCGAGGACGTGGGCCGCCGAGTGGCGGATCACGCTGCGGCCGTCTTCGGTGTCGGCGGCGACGGGGGTGACCTCGACGTCGGCGGTCGGGGTCCAGGACAGATCCCGCAGCCGGCCCTCTGCATCCCGCACGACGACGATGGCGTCGGGGGCGCCCCGGCTCGGTAGGCCGGCGTCACGAACCGCCGCGCCGGCCGTGGTCCCGGCAGCGACCCGGATCGGGGCTGCTGGGGCAATGCTGGCGACGGCGGTCATCGGTGGGTCTCCTCATCGAGGGTCGTGGGTGTATTGAACGCGACCATGTTATCGGTGCTGATGCTCAAGACCCCAGGCCGACCGGACTCTTCAACCACTGCTGCTCGATGCCCACCAGGCCCGCGGCGAAACTCAGCGCTCCCAGAACCCACAATGTCGCCAGCACGATGGCCGCGGTCATGGCGAAACCGATGACCTGTACCCACAGGCCCTGGCGCTTGAACCAGTCCATCACCCGGTCGTAGCGCTCCCGGGTGTACCTCAGCAGCCGGTGCGCCCATTCGAACTCGGTCGCCAGGATGGCGAGGCCGACGAAGACGATCGCCCAACCGGGCCCCGGATATGGAATCGCGAGGACTCCGAGGCCGAGCACCGCCAGACCGGCGACTCCGACCACGACGCGGTAGGTGAAGTCGTAGGCCGGCCGCTCGCGCAGCTTGTCGCGCCACCGCGCCCAGCGGCGCTTGGCCAGGCTCAGCTTGCTCATGGCTGCCCCGGTAGCAGTTTCAGGAACAACGCCTCGGCCTCGCACAACACGTCGTCTCCGTCCAACAGGCGTCCCGCAACGAAGATCTTCCGCCCCTCGATCCGGTCGATGCCCGCGTCCACTTGTAACTCCTTCTCCACCAGAGCGATCTTGCGGTAGTCGACGTGCAAGAACGCCGTCCGTTGCCGTGTGCTATTGCTGAGTTTGAATGCGGCGAAGCCCAGCAGCGAGTCGAACAGCAGCGCCAGCGCGCCTCCGTGCACCGCGCCGTTGCGGCCCAGATGGAACCGGCGGAACCGGGCCGTCCCGCCGACCCTGCCGTCCTCGGTGATCGTCAGGTTCACCGGAACCTGCATGATGTTGCCCCGGTTGGGGAGGTCCATCCGCCGCCCCGACGGTGAGTGCCATTCATCGGCATCATGAGGGGCGAGCAGCTTGTTCACGTCCTCGACGAGGCCCGCGGCCCGTGTCACGACGTCGTCGGGTGCGTCGGCGGCGCGGGTGAGGTCCTGCAGGGTGCGGACGGCCTCGACGAACCGCCCGTAGTCTGGTCCGCCGTGGGTCGTCGGCACCGGCGGGTTGAATCCGCCGCCGGACTTCGGGTCTTCGGGGTCGGTGAGCACCCGCCCACCGTATTGCCTGAGCAGTTGCTCGAAGGTACCCGCACCCGACGGGTCCCTACCCCGCGGCGCCGCTCAACGCGTCGAACTCGTCATCGGTGAGCGTCACTTGGGCCGCCGAGACGTTCTCTTCGAGGTGCGCGACGCGCGACGTGCCGGGAATGGGCAGCATCACCGGAGACCGCTTCAGCAGCCATGCAACGGCCAGTTGGGACGGCGTGATGCGGTGGTCCGAGGCGATGCTCTGCAGCGGACCGTTCGCCGCGACGAGCGGGCCCGAGCCCAGCGGCGCCCACGGGATGAACGCGATGCTCTGCGCCTCGCACGCCTCGAGCAGTGGCTCGGCGTTGCGCTCCGACATGTTGTATCGGTTCTGCACGGAAGCGATCGGGGTGACCTCCTGCGCGGCCACCAGCTGGTCGACTGTGATCTCGGAGAGGCCGATGTGGCGGATCTTGCCCTCCTTCTGCAACTGCGCGAGTTCGCCGATCTGGTCCTCGGCGGGGAACTTGGAGTCGATGCGGTGCAACTGGAAGAGGTCGATGCGGTCGGTGCCCAGCCGCTGTAGGCTCATCTCGACCTCCTGGCGCAGGTACGCAGGGAAGCCGAGCGGTGTCCACGCGTCGGGTCCGGTCCGCAGGAGCCCGGCCTTGGTGGCGATGACGAGACCGTCCCCATAGGGATGCAGCGCTTCGCGAATCAGCTCCTCGGCCACGTACGGCCCGTACGAGTCCGCGGTGTCGAAGAAGTCGATGCCGAGCTCGACGGCACGGCGCAGGACGCGGATGGCTTCGTCACGATCGGCGGGCGGCCCCCAGACGCCCTTGCCGGTGAGGCGCATGGTCCCGAATCCGAGGCGGTTGACGGTCAGGTCGCCGCCGAGGGTGAACGTTCCGGATGCTTGAGCGACAGGTTGGGTAGTCACGTTTTCGACCGTACGCCGAGACTGGCATGGTGAACCGGTGAGACTGAGCGACCTCGCCGAACTTTCCTTCACCTACCCCGAGATCGGTGCGACGGCCGGGCCGCCGCCGCACGGCTATCACCATCTCCATGCATCCGCGGTCATCGGCCACGGCCGAACCCGTTTCGAGGAGGCGGCCGCAGAGGTGATGCGGTGGGGCATGTTGCGCGGCGCCGGTTTGCACGTCGACGCCACAACCGAGGTGGCGGAGGTCGGCTCGGAGGTGATCGTGGGGCTCGGTCCGATCCGGGCGCCGTGCCGGGTGGTGTACGTCGTCGACGAGCCCAACCGCCGCGGCTTCGCCTACGGGACCCTGCCGGGGCACGCCGAGAGCGGCGAGGAACTGTTCACGGTTCGATACGACCCGATCGGTGAGGCGGTCCACGCCGAGGTGAGTGCGTTTTCGCGACACGGCACGTGGTGGAGCAAGCTGGCGGGGCCGTTCACGTCATTGGCGCAGCGGCTGGTGAGCAAGCGGTATCTACGTGCGCTCTGAAAGCGCCGTGACCGCGCGAAGCGCTGAGTTTGAACGTCCATCAGAGGAACCCAGCGACTAACTTGTACCGCCGCAAGGGTTTTCGGGTGATGGGCCAGGGTCGCGGCGCCCCGACCACCCTCCTCGGCTCGAACCAATCAGCTCAAACTGATAAGTTAGAACTGATGACTTCACGTCAACCAGCCAAACCCGATCGGCACCGCGTCGCGCGTGCGCTGTTCGTCAGCATGGGGCTGCTGCGGCGCAAACTGCGCGCGTCGGGCTCACCTGGCGAGCTGACGTTCGCCGAGGTCGCCGCGCTGGCGCGGCTGGAGCGCAACGGGCCTGCCACGTCGGCCGAACTGGCGCGCATCGAGCAGATCAGCCCGCAGTCGATGGGCGCCACGCTCGCCGGCCTCGAGGAGCACGGACTGGTCACCCGTAGCGCCGACCCCACCGACGGACGCCGGGTGGTCATGTCGGTGACGGCGACCGGAAAGCGGGTGGTGGGCAGGCGGCGCGACGTCCGGGTGGAACAGATAGCGGCCGCACTCGACGGGTTCACCGAGAGCGAGCTGCAACAGATCCTGGCTGCCACTCCTCTGATCCAGCGCCTGGCGGACAGGCTCTAGATGACCCAGACATCGGCGAAGAGCACTCCCGCGAATGCGACGACCGACCGCTACAAATGGGTCGTCCTGACCAACACCACCGCGGCGGTGTTCATGTCTGCGCTGGACGGGTCGATCGTCATCATCTCGCTGCCCGCGATCTTCCGCGGCATTCACCTCGACCCACTGGCAGCGTCCAACATCGGCTATCTGCTGTGGATGATCATGGGCTACCGACTGGTGCAGTCCGTGCTCGTCGTCTCCCTCGGCCGCCTCGGTGACATGTTCGGTCGGGTCCGCATCTACAACTCCGGCTTCACCGTCTTCACCTTCGCCTCCATCATGTTGTCGTTCGATCCGTTCAGCGGTGGCCACGCCGCCCTGTGGCTGATCGGCTGGCGGGTGTTGCAGGCCACCGGCGGCTCGATGCTGACGGCGAACTCGGCGGCCATCCTCACCGACGCGTTTCCTTCGGAGCGTCGCGGTTTCGCGCTCGGGTTCAATCAGGTTGCCGGGCTTGCCGGCTCGTTCATCGGCCTGGTCGCAGGAGGGCTGCTCGCGGCCTGGGATTGGCGCGCGGTGTTCTGGGTCAACGTGCCGGTTGGGATCTTCGGAACGATATGGGCATATCGCAAACTTCGCGAACCGAAGGCAGCGCGTCAGCCCGGTCGCATCGACTGGTGGGGCAACCTGACGTTCGCGGGCGGGCTCAGCGCCGTCCTGGTGGCGATCACCATCGCGCTGCAGCCCCACGGCGGACATCCGACCGGATGGCAGAACCCCGTCGTGCACCTCGTGCTCGCGGTCGGAATCCTCTTGTTGATCGCCTTCGTCGTCATCGAGTCACGGGTGGCGGAGCCGATGATCCAGCTCACCCTCTTCCGCAACAGGGCGTTCGCCGCAGGCAATGCCGCCACCCTCGCCTTCTCGCTGGCTCAGGGCGGCCTGCAGTTCATGCTGATCATCTGGCTTCAGGGCATCTGGCTTCCGCTGCACGGCTACGACTACGTCGACACCCCGCTGTGGGCAGGCATCTTCCTGCTGCCACTGACCGCAGGCTTCCTGGTGTCCGGCCCCCTGTCGGGCACGTTGTCCGACCGGTGGGGCACTCGGGGCATCGCCACGTCGGGGATGGTGCTGTTCGGTGCCACCTTCATCGGGTTGCTGATGTTGCCCATCGACTTCCCGTACTGGGCGTTCGCCGTCTTGATCGCAGCCAACGGCATCGGCAGTGGGATGTTCTCGGCGCCGAACACGTCGTCGATCATGAGCAGCGTTCCACCCGATCAGCGCGGCGTCGCCTCGGGGATGCGTGCCACGTTCCAGAACTCGGGCACCGCACTGTCGATCGGCGTGTTCTTCTCGCTCATGGTCGCGGGCCTCTCATCGCGGCTGCCCGAGGCTATGTCGAGCGGCCTGATCCAGCAGGGCATCCCGGCCAACGTCGCGCACCAGGTCGGTGCACTGCCACCGGTCGCGACTCTGTTCTCGGCGGTCCTCGGCGTGAACCCGCTCGAGCATCTCTTGGCACCGACCGGCGCTCTCGCCGCGTTGCCTGCCGCCAATCAGCAGGCGATCACCGGCCGGGAATTCTTCCCCCACCTGATCGCCGCTCCGTTCGAACACGGCCTGGCCGTGGTGTTCATCGCATCGGCGATACTGGCGGTCGTCGCGGCCTTGGCTTCGTTGCTGCGTGGACCGCGACTCTGAGTGCTTCGCGGGGGCGGCCGCGATAGCGTTGCGGTCGACGGCTTACGGGGTGAGCTGATCTGGGGGGTGGCCCATGAAGGTGCACCACCTCAACTGCGGGTCGATGGACTCACCGGGCGCACCGGTCATCTGCCACGTCCTCTTGGTGGAGACCGACAACGGGCTGGTTCTCGTCGACTCGGGTTTCGGCCTGCTCGACTGTGCAGATCCCCGCCGGATCGGCCCGTCCCGGCGCCTGCTGCGGCCGCGCTTCGACCTTCCCGAGACGGCCGCCCACCAGGTGGAGGCTCTGGGCTTTCACCGCGAAGACGTCCGCCACATCATCACGACACACTTCGACATAGACCACATCGGCGGCATCGCCGACTTCCCAGAAGCCCAGATTCACGTCACCGCCGCGGAGGCACTCGGGGCGATGAGGCCACCGACCCGGATGGAGCGGTTCCGCTTTCGACCTGCGCAGTGGGCGCACGGCCCGAAGATCGTCGAACACGAACCCGACGGCGAGAAGTGGCGCGGGTTCGCCGCCGCGAAGTAACTCGACGCGATCGCCCCTGGCATCGTCCTCGTCTCGCTGCCCGGCCATTCACGCGGGCACGCGTGCGTGGCCGTCGACGCCGGCCACCGCTGGGTACTGCATTGCGGTGACTCCTTCTACTACGCAGGCACGCTCGACGGCCGCTCACCCGTGCCACTGCGACTGAAGCTGTCCGAGTCGATGATCGCCTTCGACCGCAAAGCGGTGCGCGACAACCATTCCCGGCTCGCGGAGCTGTACGCCCGTTGGGAGCCGGACCTATTCATGGTCTCGGCACACAACCCGAAACTGCTTGCCGACGCGGTCACCACCAGCGCGTAGGTCATTCGCGTAGGTCGTTCGCATAGGTCATTCGCATAGGTCATTCGCATAGGTCATTGCCGTCCCTTCATCAGCCGTTGCACCTGGCCGTAGGCATCGATGGGGCTCTGCAGGGCCAGGCCCCCGTCGGCGAACAGCGTCTGGCCCGTCACCCAGGACAGGTCGAGCAGGCTCGTGATGGCTTCCGCGACGTCATCGGCTTCGCCGAGTCGCCCGAGGGCGGTCCGCTCGGTCAACCCCTCGACCCAGCCGGGTAGTTGTTCGGGCTTGGCCAGCATCGGAGTTCGGGTGACACCCGGTCCGACGGCATTGACCCGAATGCCGTGCGCACCCCATTCGGCGGCAGCCACGCGGACGAGCATGTCGATGCCCGCCTTGGACACGCAGTAGGCGCCCATGTCGCGGTCGGCCAGGGTGCCGCTGATACTCGACACCGCGACGATCGAACCGCCGGTGCCCGCGTCGATCATGGCCTGCGCGCCCGCGCGCA
>JAOPWT010000273.1 GCA_025965555.1 Mycobacterium sp. | reverse complement strand
AGCAACAGGTGCGAGACGACCCCGCTCTTCTTGGCGCGTTTCTTGAAGAGGTGCTGCGCTTCGAGCCACCGTTTCGTGGCCACTACCGTCATGTGGTTCGAGACACCACTCTTGGCGGATTCGAGTTGACCGCCGGTTCGCGGCTACTGCTGCTGTGGGGGGCCGCCAACCGGGATTCGTCGCACTTCGACGACCCCGACGAATTCCGACTGGGCCGGGTTGGAGGCAGGGGCCACATCACCTTCGGCAAGGGCGCGCACTTCTGCGTCGGGGCGGCGCTTGCCCGATTGGAGGCCAAGATCGTGATCGGTTCGTTGCTGGAACGCACCTCGACGGTCTCGGTGGTGCAGTCGACGCGATGGCTGCCGAGTCTGCTGGTGAGGCGCCTCGAGCACCTCGAACTGGCGTGCGGCGAGCCGCGCTGACACCCAGGCTTCCGCTCTAACCTGTGCAGCACGGGGCCTGACCGGCCTGCGAGACTTGGGGGCATGGTCGACACCCTCCACGACACCGGCTACCGCGGCTTCGCGAGCGACAACTACGCGGGCGTGCACGCCGAGGTGCTGGACGCACTGGCCGCGGCCAACGGCGGACACCAGGTGGCCTACGGCGAGGACGTCTACACGCAGCGGTTGCAGCGGTTCGTCCGCGACGAGTTCGGCGAAGCAGCTGAGGTGTTTCCCGTCTTCAACGGCACTGGCGCGAACGTCGTCGCACTCACGGCGGTGCTGCCCCGCTGGGGTGCCGTCGTCGCCAGTGCCACCGCGCACATCCACACCGACGAGGCAGGTGCTCCCGAGCGGGTGAGCGGACTCAAACTGCTCCCGGTGCCGACCCCCGACGGCAAGCTGACGCCCGAGCTGATCGCGACCGAGGCGTGGGGCTGGGGCGACGAGCACCGCGCCCAGCCGCTCGCCGTCAGCATCACCCAGACCACCGAACTCGGCACGCTGTACACACCTGAGGAGGTGCGCTCCATCGCCGACTTCGCGCACGAGCGCGGCATGGCCCTGCACGTGGACGGCGCCCGGATCTGGAATGCGGCGGCCGCTCTCGACGTACCGTTCCGCGAGTTCACCTCGGAGGCCGGCGTCGACGTCCTCAGCTTCGGCGGCACGAAGAACGGGCTGCTGGGCGCGGAGGCGATCGTCGTCATCGACCCGGCGCGTGTCGAGGGGTTGCTTTACCTGCGCAAGCTGAGCATGCAGCTCGCCAGCAAGATGCGTTTCATCAGCGCGCAGCTGCTGGCGCTCGTCGACGACGGGCTGGGCCTGCGCTCGGCCGCGCATGCCAACGCGATGGCGGCGCGGCTGCGAGGCGCGCTCGACGAAGGCATCGCCAACGGTCAGATCCGCGACCTGTCCTTCAGCCAGCAGACCCAGGCGAACGCCGTGTTCGCCGTCCTGCCCAACGACGCGGCCGACCGCATGCGCGAGCGCGTGCGCTTCTACGACTGGGACCGCGCCGCAGGCCAGGTGCGCTGGATGTGCGCCTGGGACACCACCGAGGCCGACGTCGACGGCTTCGTTACCGCGATCCGCGAGGAGCTCGCTCGCTAGGTTGGTTGTCGTGGGACGAGCGAGAGGACTGACGTGACCGAGAAGACGGTGTTGTGCTTCGGTGATTCCTTGACGTGGGGCTGGGTGCCCGCCGAGGAAACTGCGCCGACGACGCGGTTCCCACGCGACGTCCGATGGACCGGCGTGCTCGCCGCGAATCTCGGCGACGGCTACGCCGTGATCGAGGAAGGCCTCAGTGCACGCACCACGAACGTCGAGGACCCCACCGATCCGCGGCTGAATGGCGCTGCGCACCTGCCCATTACGCTGGCCAGCCACCTACCGTTGGATCTGGTCGTCCTCATGCTCGGCACCAACGACACCAAGGCGTACTTCCACCGCACCCCCTTCGACATCGCCACGGGCATGTCACTGCTGGCGGCGCAGGTCCTCGGTTCCGCGGGCGGCGTGGGTACCGTCTACCCCGCGCCGAAGGTGCTCGTCGTCGCTCCGCCTCCACTCGCTCCGATGCCGGACCAGTGGTTCCAGATGACCTTCGAAGGCGGACAGCAGAAGTCCGAACAGCTGGCCGACACGTACCGCGCGCTTTGTTCGTACATGAAGATTCCGTTCTTCGACGCGGGTTCGGTGATCAGCACCGCGGGCAGCGACGGTGTCCACTTCACCGAGCAGAACAACCACGACCTCGGCGTGGCGTTGGCCGACGAGGTGCGTCGAATCCTGGCCTGATCAACGGCCGCGTTTGGCCCCACGACGACCAAGCGTGACCACTCCGATGACGAGACCGCCCGCGCCGACGATCACCAACGGAATGGCCCAATGTCGCCGCCCGGAGATCGCGGAATCACACGCGGCGG
Source organism: Mycobacterium sp. (assembly GCA_025965555.1). Classification (GTDB taxonomy): domain Bacteria; phylum Actinomycetota; class Actinomycetes; order Mycobacteriales; family Mycobacteriaceae; genus Mycobacterium. The sequence goes on along the minus strand of JAOPWT010000273.1, from coordinate 1,327 downwards.
TCAAGTCGGGATGGGGGATGGCCTGGTCGATGGCGGGCGCACTCGGTCCGGCAGGGGCGTTCGGTGCAGCATGATCGGGTGCCGCCGCGGTGCCGCACGAGACGGTCGAACTGATGCCGTCGAACACCGACACGGGCAGGAAGAGCCCCACCACACCGGCAATCAGCACCACCGCGCCCATCAAGACGTTCCGCATCCCGGCTCCTCATCGGCCATATCGCACGTGATACGGGTTCTGCACGATGGCACCGGTGGCGTCCGTGTTGGTGAAGTACCCGAACCCGTCCAGATGTGCTGGTGTCACGTGGGACCGGTGGGTCCGAAGGAAGTCGCCCCATCGTCCGGGGGTCGCCGTCGAACCGTCGCGGTACCACACGACGAAGTCACCGAGGATTCCGAAAGCGGCATCCGCCTCGGCAGTGGCGCCGGGCGCCTCGGTATCGCGCAGCTCGGTTGGCGCATTCTGCTGTTCGCTGCGACCCTCACCGGGGGGAGTTGGCCGCGGATCCGTCTCTTCTCGCACCCGCTCCGGAATCTTCTTCGGCCGGTAGCCACGCCTGCTCGGAGTTTCAGCTCTTTCGGTTCACCGCGCCGTGACCTTGGCATCGCCACTCCTCGCGCTCACCCAGTGTGGTGCTGCACATGAGTAAACACCGCCCGGCCGGACGGCAGCGAGCTGTTGGACGACTTCCTGCGGCACCCACATGAAAATAGCCCCTCGCCTGCGCGAGCAGGCTCGGGGTTATGGCGGTGGCGGAGGGATTTGAACCCTCGGACGGGGGTTACCCGTCACACGCTTTCGAGGCGTGCTCCTTAGGCCGCTCGGACACGCCACCGTCGGGCAGCTTACCGGGAACCTGGCACGGCCCCTAATCGCCGTCGAGCGTGCGCCCACTGCGAGATTTCGGCTCGGATCTCGCTGTGGCGTCACGTTCGGCGCGGAAGAACGCCGCGAGCGGGGCCGCGCACTCGTCGGCCAGCACGCCGCCTCGGACTTCGGGGCGGTGGGTGAGCCGCCGGTCACGCACCACATCCCACAGCGAGCCGACCGCACCCGTCTTCGGCTCCCACGCCCCGAACACCACCCGGGCGACGCGCGCCATCACCAGCGCGCCCGCGCACATCGTGCAGGGCTCGACCGTGACCGCCAGCGTCGCGCCCTCCAGCCGCCAACCATCGCCGAGCACCAGGGCGGCCGCCCGCAGCGCCAGGATCTCGGCGTGCGCGGTCGGGTCACCCAGCTGTTCACGGGCATTGGCGGCGCGCGCCAACTCGGTGCCATCGGGGCCGAACACCACCGCGCCGATGGGAACGTCGCGGGGGCCGA
>JAOPWT010000256.1 GCA_025965555.1 Mycobacterium sp. | reverse complement strand
TGCCGTAAAGCGCCAACGAAGCGAACAGGACGACCAACACGATGGCGATCAGGGAGGCGCGCATCGACCGGCCAACGGCCTCGCCGACGCCGACCGGGCCACCACTGGCGTAGAAGCCGTAGTAGCAGTGGTTGAGCATCACGATCACCGAGATGATGATCGCCTGCACGAACGACCAGGCCACGTCGTCAGGTCGTAGGAATGTCCGGAAGTAGTGCTCGTAGGTGCCGGTCGACTGGCCGTAGAACAGCGTCGTGGTGATCTGAGCCGACAGGAACGACATGATGATCGCCATCGCGTACAGCGGGATGATGACGACGAAGCCGGCCATGATGCGCGTCGACACCAGGTACGAGATCGACTTGATGCCCATGACTTCGAGCGCGTCGATCTCCTCGCTGATGCGCATGGCGCCCAGCTCGGCGGTGGCTCCTGCGCCGACCGTGGCGGCCAGGGCCTGGCCCGCGACGACCGGGGCGGCGATGCGCACGTTGACCAGAGCGGCGAAGAAGCCGGTGAAGGCCTCGACACCGATGTTGCCGAGTGAGGCGAAGCCCTGGATCGCGATCAGCGAGCCACCCGACAGGGTGACGAAGCCGACGATCGCGACGGTGCCACCGATGACGGCCATGGCGCCGGTGCCCATGCCGATCTCGGCGACGAGCCGCAACATCTCCCTGCGGTAGTACCGGAAGGCGTGGCCGATCGAACCGACCGCGGTGACGACGAACCACGCGATGTGGCCGATGCTGTCGAGAAAACGCGCCGGGGAGCTCGCGAGTCGTTCGCTGCCCGCGACGGCGCGGGGGAAGCGCGACCTCAGTACCGCGGTGGTCGACATGTCAGCGCCCCGTTCCGAATCGAACGCCGATGGTGGTCATGATGACGTTCACGGCGAACAGCGCGATGACGCAGAGCACCAGAGTCTCGTTCACCGCCGTGCCGACGCCCTTGGCGCCGCCGGAGACCGTCAGGCCGCGGTAGCAGCCCACCAGCCCGGCGATCATGCCGAAGATCAGCGCCTTGATCACCGAGATCAGGACCTCCGGAAGGCCGGTCACCAGTGTCAGCGTCGACACGTAGGCGCCCGCGGAGATGTTCTGGATGTAGACACCGAAGATGAAGCCACCGACCAGGCCGATGGTGATGACGGCGCCGTTGAGTAGGAAGGCGACGAACGTCGAGGCGATCACACGCGGGACGACGAGGCGGTGGATCGGGTCGATGCCGAGCACCTCGAGGGCGTCGATCTCCTCGCGGATCGTCCGCGCGCCGATGTCTGCGCAGATCGCCGTGGAACCGGCGCCGGCAACCACCAGCACTGTTACCAGCGGCCCGAGCTGGGTAACTGCGCCAAGTGCCGCACCGGCTCCGGAGATGTCGGCGGCACCGAACTCGGCGAGCAGGATGTTCAGGGTGAAGATGATGAGGACGGTCAGCGGGATGGCAACCGCGATGGTGGGCAGGAACGCGACCCTCATCAGGAACCAGCCCTGAAGGATGAACTCGCGCCACTGAAAGGGCCTGCGGAAGAGGGCCTTGCCCGTCAGCACGCACATCTTCACGAAGCCGCCGACAGCGGTCAGACCTGGTCTTACCTGGTCGCGGACGTAGTCGAAAAGACCCGACGACTGCGCCGTCACCGCTGAGGTCTCACCATCTGGTGCACGACGAAGCCGCGAACACTGCGGTGCAACGGCAGAACCTGTCGCACGCCCCCTCCTCGCCCGAGCTCCGTGTGTGTGATACCTGTCTCCCTACTCGTGGGTAGTAAGGCGGACCACAGGAGAGTACCCGATGGAATCGGCGCGGTGCACCGCATCGGCCGGATTGTGATCGTACCCGTTGGCAAACTCATCATTGCAGGTCAGCCCTCCACCAGGGTGGCTGAAACCGTTGGAGCAGAAGAACTTTCGTCAGCGTCAATCGAATTCGTCGCGCCGAAGCGCTCCCTCAGTTCCGTCTTGAGGACCTTACCGGCGGGGTTCCTTGGCAGTGCGTCGACGACTTCGAGCGCCTTCGGATGCTTGTATCGAGCCAGTCGTTCGGTGAGGAATTCGTCGAGGTCGCCGAGCGTCAGAGCCGATTGCGTCGCCGTCCCCATGGCCACGATCGCCACGGGGACCTCTCCCCACTTGGAATGGGGGCGTCCGATCACTGCCGCCTCGCCGATCAGCGGGTGCGCGGCAAGGACGTTCTCGACCTCTGCGCAGTAGATGTTCTCGCCGCCGGAGATGATCATGTCCTTCTTGCGGTCGACGACCCACACGTAACCCTCGTCGTCCTGGCGAACGAGATCGCCCGAGTGGAACCAACCGCCCGCAAAGGCCTCGGCGGTGGCCTTCGGGTTGTTCCAGTAGCCGGCCATCAACGTCGGTGCTCGGTAGACGATCTCCCCCACCTGACCGACCGGAACGTCGTTCATGTTCTCGTCGACGACCCGCGCCGCGACGGTCGGGATGACCTTGCCGACCGATCCGAGCTTCCTGACGGCGTCGTCGCCAAGCAGCATGCAGGTCACCGGCGACATCTCCGTCTGGCCGAAGGCGGCCAGGATCTGGGTGCCGGGGAAGGTCTCGGCCATCTCGCGAAGCAGGGTGTCCGACGCAGGGGCGGCACCCCAGGACAGCACCCGCAGCTTCAGTTGGCGGGGAGTAGCCCGCTGGGCGGCGCACACCACCTGCCATTGCGCGGGCACCAGGAAGATGCCAGTGACGCGCTCGCTCTCCAGGACGTCGAGCAGCGTCCCCGGATCGAAGGCGCCCAGCGGGTAGATCACCGTCGGCCTGCCGAGCAGCAGTCCGGTGATGGTGTTGCCGATGCCCGCGATGTGGAACAGGGGGACACCGACGAAGCCGACGTCGTTGTTGAGGTCGACGCCGCTGGTGAAGAGGTGCGTCATCGCCTGGCCGGAGAGGTTGACGTGGGTGAGCACCGCACCCTTGGGTCGTCCGGTGGTCCCCGAGGTGTACATGATCAGGGCAGGCGAATCGTTGGGGATGTCCACCGGTTCGGGTGCGCTGCCCTCTTCGGCGAGGAGATCGTCGTAGCCGAGAAGCCCCTCCTCGGTGGTCCCACCCGCCACAATGACGTCGGCCAGCATCGGGTCGAGGTCGCGCACCGCAGTCGCCACCCCGGCCAGCACCGGCTCGGTCACGACGACCCTAGCCTCGCAGTCGCTGACGAGGAAGGCGATCTCCGGCGGTGTCATGCGGAAGTTCACCGGCACCGCGATGGCGCCGAGAAGATTCGCCGCCAGTACCGACTCGATGAACTCGGTGCGGTTGAGCATCAGGAGCAGGACGCGGTCGCCGAACGCGACGCCGCGGCGGCTGAGCGCACCGGCCAGCGCGGTGACGCGACGGTCGAGCTCGCGCCACGTCGTCGTCCGGCCGAGGAACCGCAGTGCCGTCGCGTCGGGCTGCATCAACGAATGGCGGGCGAGCTGATTGGTCCAGTGCTGCCTACGGGCCAGGTAAGGCTGCTCGACGAGTTGCCGAGAGGAGGCTGGCGTGGCGGTCAACGTCTGGGCTCCCTGGTGTCGCGATGCGCAGGTTGCGCTGCGTTGATATTTGATCAAACATGGTGTTGCCCCGGTCACACTATGGCCTCGGCGGCTCGGGGACAACCCCACGCCAGCGGCACCGACAGCGGGGGAACCAATGGAAGACCAAGCACCGTGATCGCACCCACCAAACCACGGCCGAAGCCGCGCCGCGAGGTACGTCGCGAACAGCTCTCCGACGAGGTGGCCGGGCATCTGCGGGTAGGCATCATGTCGGGCACGCTGCGGCCGGGCACGTTCATCCGGCTCGACGAGACCGCGGCCGAACTCGGGGTGAGCATCACACCCGTCCGCGAGGCGCTGCGCACGTTGCGTGGTGAGGGCATGGTCCAGCTCGAACCGCATCGCGGCCACGTGGTCTCCGCGTTCACCCGTGACGACATCGAGGACATCTTCTGGTTGCAGGCCGTGATCGCGGGCCAGCTCGCCAGGTCGGCCGCCGAGCGCATCACCGACGAAGAGATCGACGAACTCGAGCGACTGGCCGAGACGGTGGCTGGGGCCATCGAGCGCCAGGACACCGCCGAGGTGGTCGACGCCGAGTTCGAGTTCCACCGGGCGTTCAACCGGGCATCCGGCCGGATCAAGCTGGCGTGGTTCCTGCTTCACGCGGCCAGATATCTGCCGCCACAGATCTACGCCAATGACCCGCAGTGGGGGCGCAATGCGGTGGCGAACCGCCGCGAACTGATCGCGGCGTTGCGTCGCCACGACGTCGACTCCGTGGTGCGACTGACCGACGTTCAGTTCACCGACGGGGCTCGGCGGCTCACGGCGCGACTCGACGAACTGGGTCTCTGGACCTAAGGACTACGCCCCGGCGGCCAGCGCCTCGGCGCGCTTCTTGAGGTTGTCGGCCAGATGGTCGAGGGCATCGCCGACGACCTTCTTCACCATCATCGCGGGCACGGGCATCGTGATCTCGACGTCCAGGTCCACGGTCAGCAGCGCGGTCGGGCCCATCGCCACCGCGGAGAACAACTGCTCCTGCTTGGAGAACAGATCGCCCTGCTGCATGACGGTCTGAATCTGGTTCTCGCCCGGGTAGTAGACGGCCTGGATGTAGGTGCCGTCCATGCCCTGCACCGAGGTGTCGAGGCGCAACTGACTGGGCCTGCCGTCGTCGTAGCGGGCCAGAATCCAGCAGCCCTTGATCTCCTCGTTCCACTGCGGGTACGCCTCGAAGTCCGCGACGATCGCCATGATCGATTCGGTGGAGGCCTCGACCTCGACGGTCTTGCTCACTAGTGGCATCCGGCGAGTTTATCGGCCGGTGTCGAACGCAATCGGGTCAGGTGAGGACGGCGCGGTCGAGCACGGTGCGGATGGCATCGGGAATCGGAACGGGACGCCGGGTGCCCCGGTCGACGTATACGTGCACCCAGTGCCCAACTGCAGCAACGGTTTCCGTGGCATTTGGCGTACCGGGCGGATGGAACACCGCAAGTCGGTAGGTGACGCTGCTGGTGCCCAGCCGGGTGACGGCCAGCCCGACGACCAGCGGATCGGGGAACTGCAGTTCCGCGAAGTAGCGGCAGCCGGATTCGGCGACCACCCCGAGCCACGGCGCGGTCACCGGATCGACGGC
>JAOPWT010000206.1 GCA_025965555.1 Mycobacterium sp. | reverse complement strand
TGGCCGTTCGTCCTGCCGTCGATGCTGGAGATCGCCGTCAAGGGCGGCGTCGGATTCCTCCCGTTGAACGAACGCGAGGAACTCAAGGGTTCGATCAACGACGCGGGTACCTTCTCGCCGTCGGATGATCAGTTCAAGACGGCCTACGAGGCCAGTCAAGAGGTGTTCGGCTTCGCGAACTACCCCGCCGTGCTGCCAGGCGAACCGGCCAAGGTGACACTCGGCGGCCTGAACCTCGCGGTCGGCAAGAACACCCAGCACAAGGCCGAGGCGTTCGAGGCCATCCGGTGCCTGCGCAATGTGGAGAATCAGCGGTACACCTCCGTCGAAGGCGGCCTGCCCGCCGTGCGCACGTCCCTGTACGACGACCCGACGTTCCAGAAGAAGTACCCGCAGTACGCGATCATCCGCGAGCAGCTCACCAACGCCGCCGTCCGCCCGGCAACGCCGGTCTATCAGGCGGTGTCGACCAGGATCTCGGCGACGCTGGCGCCGATCAATGCGATCGACCCGGAAGCCACCGCCGACCAGCTCGCCGATCAGGTGCAGAAGGCCATCGACGGCAAGGGGCTCATCCCATGACCGCGACAACCCCGCAGGTTGATTCCTCGCGCACGCGCTCGTCAGCCCCTTCTGCCGCCGCCACCGAAGACCACACGTCCGAGCGCCGCCTGGCGTTCTGGCTGATCAGCCCCGCCGTCGTGCTGATGCTCGCCGTCACGGCGTACCCCATTGCCTATGCCGTGTGGCTCAGCCTGCAGCGGTACAACCTGGCCGCGCCAGACGACACCAAGTTCATCTGGTTCGACAACTACGCGACCATCCTCAGCGACCGGTACTGGTGGACGGCGTTCGTCGTGACGCTGGGCATCACCATCGTCTCGGTCGCCATCGAATTCGTACTCGGCATGGCGTTGGCACTCGTCATGCATCGGACCATCTTCGGCAAGGGCGTCGTTCGCACGGCCGTCCTGATCCCGTACGGCATCGTGACCGTGGCGGCGTCCTACAGCTGGTACTACGCATGGACTCCCGGCACCGGTTACCTGGCCAACCTGCTTCCGCAGGGCACTGCGCCGCTCACCGAGCAGCTCCCGTCGCTGGCCGTGGTGGTGCTCGCCGAAGTGTGGAAGACGACGCCGTTCATGGCGCTGCTCCTGCTGGCGGGTCTCGCGCTGGTGCCGCAGGACCTGCTCAACGCGGCTCAGGTCGACGGGGCGGGCCCCTGGCGACGGCTGACGAAGGTGATCCTGCCGTTGATCAAGCCGGCGATCCTGGTCGCGCTGTTGTTCCGCACCCTCGACGCCTTCCGGATCTTCGACAACATCTACGTGCTGACCGGCGGCGCTAACGACACCGGCTCTGTGTCGATCCTGGGATAGGAAAACCTCTTCATGGCCTTCAACCTCGGCGTGGGATCGGCGATCAGCGTGCTGATCTTCCTCACGGTCGCCGTGATCGCGTTCATCTACATCAAGATCTTCGGCGCATCGGCACCCGGTGCAGACGAGGAGGGTCGGTAGATGAGTGAGCGGGTGAGTCCGAGCCGGGCGACCGGATGGACCGTCGTCAACGTGCTGGTGGTCGTCTACGCCCTCTTCCCGGTGCTGTGGATCCTGTCGCTGTCGTTGAAGCCGACGTCAACGGTCAAGGACGGCAAGCTGATTCCGTCGCAGGTGACGTTCGACAACTACAAGGCCATCTTCCATGGCAACATCTTCACCTCGGCGCTGGTCAATTCGATCGGCATCGGTCTGATCACCACGGTGATCGCGGTGCTCGTCGGTGGCATGGCCGCATATGCGATCGCGAGGCTCGCGTTCCCCGGCAAGCGGGCGCTGGTCGCAGTGGCGCTGCTGATCGCGATGTTCCCCCAGATCTCGCTGGTCACACCGATCTTCAACATCGAGCGCAGGATCGGGCTGTTCGACACCTGGCCCGGCCTCATCATTCCGTACATCACGTTCGCGCTGCCGTTGGCGATCTACACCATGTCGGCGTTCTTCAAGGAGATCCCCTGGGATCTGGAGAAGGCGGCGAAGATGGACGGCGCGACGCCGGCGCAGGCGTTCCGCATGGTGATCGCACCGCTGGCGGCTCCCGGCATCGTGACGGCAGCGATCCTGGTGTTCATCTTCGCGTGGAACGACCTGCTGCTCGCGTTGTCCTTGACGGCGACGCAGCGGGCCATCACGGCGCCCGTGGCCATCGCGAACTTCACGGGCAGTTCGCAATTCGAAGAGCCGACGGGTTCGATCGCGGCCGGCGCGATGGTGATCACGGTACCGATCGTCATCTTCGTACTAATCTTCCAACGACGGATCGTCGCCGGTCTGACGTCCGGTGCGGTGAAGGGATAGTTCATGGCCGAAATCGTGTTGGAGAACGTAACGAAGAGTTACGCCAACGGCGCTGCGGCGGTGAAGGATCTGTCGATCACCATCGCCGACGGCGAGTTCATCATCCTGGTCGGGCCGTCGGGTTGCGGTAAGTCGACGACGCTGAACATGATCGCCGGGCTCGAGGACATCAGCTCGGGGGAGTTGCGGATCGCCGGTGACCGGGTCAACGAGAAGGCGCCCAAGGACCGCGACATCGCGATGGTGTTCCAGTCGTACGCGCTGTACCCGCACATGACCGTCCGCCAGAACATCGCCTTTCCGCTGACCTTGGCGAAGATGAGCAAGGACGACATCGCGACCAAGGTGGACGAGACGGCCAAGATCCTGGACCTGGCCGAGCTGTTGGACCGCAAACCCGGCCAGCTCTCCGGTGGTCAGCGTCAGCGGGTTGCCATGGGGCGCGCGATCGTCCGCAATCCCAAGGCCTTCCTGATGGACGAGCCGCTGTCCAATCTCGATGCCAAGCTCCGCGTGCAGATGCGCGCGGAGATCGCGCGGCTGCAGAACCGCCTGGGTACCACCACCGTCTACGTCACCCATGACCAGACGGAGGCCATGACGCTGGGCGACCGCGTCGTCGTGATGCTCGCGGGCGTCGCGCAGCAGATCGGTACTCCCGACGAGCTGTACCACCGGCCCGCCAACCTCTTCGTCGCAGGCTTCATCGGGTCCCCGTCGATGAACTTCTTCCCGGCCTCGCTGACCGACGTCGGAGTGCGGTTCCCGTTCGGTGACGTCACGCTGACGTCCGAGGTGCACGACATGCTGGCACTTCATCCCAAGCCCACCAACGTGATCGTCGGCGTCCGTCCCGAGCATCTGGACGACGTGGCCCTGATGGACACCTACGCCAGGATCAGGGCTTTGACCTTCGAGGTGACGGTCGACCTGGTCGAGTCGCTCGGCTCGGACAAGTACATCCACTTCCACACCGAGGGCGAGGGCGCGCAGGCGGCGCAGCTGGCCGAGTTGGCCTCGGATTCGGGGGCCAGCGAAAATCAGTTCGTGGCAAGGGTTCCCGCCGAATCGGTAGTCGTCGCGGGACAGACTGCCGAGTTGGCCTTCGATACCTCCAAGCTGACGCTGTTCGACGCGGACACTGGCGTCAACCTGTCGATCCCGCCCGCCGGGTGACCGACGTCCTGGCCGAGGTCCGCGCGCGACTGAGCGAGCACTTCGACCGGATGGGTGCGGCGGGTGACCCCGCGGTCGCGAGCGTGACGTTCCTCGGTGCCGAGTCGATCGACGTGCTTCGCTTTGGGCCCGACGCCGAAGACGTCTATCACCATGTGTCACTTGGGTGTTCGCGTCATCCGATGCTCGATCCGACCGCGCTGGTGATCGACTCTTCGAGTGGTCCGCGCGCCGAGATCGTGGTGTCTCTGCGGGGGCCGACACCGACGGGTCTGGCGCGTTCCATCGCGGTGGTGGCGGCCTCGCCCGCCGTCGAGGGGCTGGTGCTGGCCCCCGACGCGCTCGTCGACCTGGAGACGCCCTTGTGGGAGGGGGCGCCCTTCACTGCGATGTTGTTGAGCCCCAGCGACATCGGCGACATCGAGCTGCCGGCGCCGAATGAACCGGTGGTGCTGTTGGCGGCAACGCCGATCACCCCGACGGAGGCGGCGTGGGTGCGGCTGAAGGGGGCCGAGGCCATGCGGGAGGCATGGCGCACCGACGGCGTCGACGTGCGCGATCCACGCAGGCCGGCGGCCGAGCCGCGCTAGGAGTCTGCTGAATTAATCTCGCGTCGTGGCCGGGGTTTGTCGTGTGCTTTTGGGATGATTGCGGGGTGCAGGGGCGCTCTGATGATCAGCGTGAGTTGTTGGATGCGGAGTCG
>JAOPWT010000203.1 GCA_025965555.1 Mycobacterium sp. | reverse complement strand
CCGTCGTGCAGATCCCGCTCGATGCGGCGCCGTTCCTCGTCGGCCGCGGTGATCAGCCGGGTGCGCGAGGCGGCCAGTTCGGCGGCGCGCTCGGCGAGCTGACCCTCAGAGGTCCTCAACGCCGCGGCGTTGTTCCAGACGATGATCATGACGTGAAGGGCGTTGACGGGCACCGCCACGACGATGAAGGCCGTCTCTATCCACCGCGGCACGAGAGCACCTGCCGCCGAAATCGGCGTGAAGCGCGCGATGACCGCCATGCCAAGGACGCAAAGAGCCGTGATCACCGTGAACGCGAGTCCGCGCTGCAAGCTGATGTAGGGCTCGGCGAAGGCGACCGGCACCAGCGCCAGCAACACCATCACCGGGAGCAGGGGCGGAGATATGAACGTCACCAGCGATGCGCTGACCCAGGTCGCGATGCAGACCAGCGTGATCGATTGCTGATACCTGCTGTGGCGGGCCAGGATCAGCGCGACGGTCAACACCACGCATTGCACGACGCCAACCGCCACGAACGCCAGGAACCGGGGGGTTCGCAGTATCCACACGTACTCCAGAAGCGGTAGCACGATGGCGGCGCTGGCCCACAAGCCAAGGTGACCCGTGAGGAATACCTGGAAGCGCTCCGCCCTGAAGCGGTGGATCAGGTCGTGGCCCAGCCACGACGAGGACCGGACTGCCGCAAGGAGCAGAATCTTCGGCGCAGGCCAGCGGGGCATGGATCCGGCCGCTGACGCGACCCTCAACCGCCTGATCGCCATATTTGCCTCAGCAGATCCGGAGACAGACGTTCCTTGTGCAGATACGACGCGGCGCCGCAGTGCGCGGCCGCTGCGGGTAGGTCATCGAGATCGTAGGTTGACATCAGAACGACCATCAAACCCGTTTGCGCAGAACGGATTTGGCGGGCGGCTTCGATTCCACCCATTCCCGGCATGTGGATGTCCATCAACACGATGTCTGCGTCGCCTTCGGGAATCAGCTCGAGTGCGGACTCACCGGTCTCCGATTCGCCCGCCATCACGAAGTCCTCCATGGCAGCGACGGTCGCGGCGGCAGCCCGCCGGAAACTAGCCTGGTCGTCGACGACCCAGACTCGCACGAGCTCGTCCGCCACCGTGTCATCGTGCCGGGCCGAGGTGGCCCCGCGCCATGGTGTACGCACCACCCTTTTCGTGTCCGCACGGGCACGCTCAACCCGATCCGCCGTCGCCGAGGAACATCAGCACGGCCTTGACCCGTCGATCCACGGAGTCATCGGGGGTCAACTCCAGCTTGGCGAAGATCGAATTGATGTGCTTCTCCACCGCCCGCTGGGACAACACCAGCCGCCGCGCGATCGTCCGATTGCTGAAGCCGGTCGCCAGTTCACCCAACACCTCGCGCTCGCGCGGCGTCAGCCGGCTCAGAGTCGCGGCCGACCGAGGCTGAGCGAGCAGCGCCTCGACCACCAGCGGATCGAGCACCGTCCCACCGCCAGCCACCTGACGGACGGCCTCGGCCAGTTCGTCGAAGTGTGAGATGCGTTCCTTCAGCAGATAGCCCCGGCCCGCCGTGCCTCCCTCCAGCAATCCCGCCGCATAGCTCGGCTCGGCGAAGTTCGACAACACGATCACCCCGACCGCCGGATGCGCCGTCCGCATCCACCGCGCCAGCCGTATCCCCTCATCGGTCGACGTGGGTGGCATCCGAACGTCGGTGACCAGAATCGTCGGTTCGTGCCTTTCGACGAGGTCGACCGCCGAGTCGTAGTCCTCCGCGACACCGACGACGATCACGTCGGGGTTGGTCGACAGCGCACGGGACACGCTGTCACGCACCAGCAGAGAATCCTCTGCGATGACGATCGAAATTCGATCACTCACGTCGCCGCCCCTCCCGGGTAGATCATGATCACCAATCACGATCGCTGCCCGAAGCCGTCAGTGTCGAGTTTTCGAATTATCTGCTGGTGAGAACGGATCAAGGGCAGTGATCTGGACGTCGGCGTACTGCGCATGCACCAGCGAGAAGTCATCGAACCACGCGGTCGCCGCCGTCAGGGACGCCGCCTCCAGAATGACGACCACGCCCGACAGATCGGCCTTGAGCCAGGCCTGGTGAAAGACACCGTCGCCGAGGGCACGACGAGTCTGCGCAGACTCCTCCTGGAGGTGAAGTGAATAGTCAGCGGGAGGATTGGCGATCACGCTCGGCTTCACGGTCGTGATGGCCACGAACTGCACGACAGCCTCCTCGAACGGTAACGACTTGATCGACGACATAATCATTCCCGGCCCGACTTGGCACAATGCCAGGTACTTGTTGTCGCGACCGGTCCCGTATCGTACTGTCAACCTAGTTGATCTAAGGACCGTCCCGTCCATGAGCTTTCCTGCCGTCCGCGTGTGTCACCAAAATTCGAAAGGGTAACGGATGCAGCGGTTTTCGCTCCGCAGCACGCTGAAGCGACGGTGGATGCCGCTCGTTGCGGTCCTGGTAGTGGCGGTGGCGGGGTTTGCGGTGTACCGCCTGCACGGGATCTTCGCCTCGCACGACGTGACGTCCACCCCTGGCGGTGGGGCCGACGAGATCGTTCCGTTCAACCCGAAGCACGTGGTCTTGGAGGTGTTCGGGCCGCCGGGCACGGTGGCGACCATCAGCTACTTGGACGTCAACGCCCAACCGCAGCGCGCCGACGCCGTGACGCTGCCGTGGGCCTACGACACGACCACCACCCAGCCGTCGGTCTTCGTCAACGTCTCCGCCCAGGGCGATAGCGACTCGATCGGCTGCCGAATCAAGATCGACGACGTGGTCAAGGACGAGAGAACGGTGAACACCTTGAACGCCTACACCTTCTGCCTGGACAAGTCCGGATGAGCACCCATCACGCCGAGCAAGAGACCAGGACCGCCAGGGTCGGGCACACGATCCGGCGGTACTCGGCGCTGGTCGTGCTGTTCTGGCTGGCCCTGGCAGTGGTCACGAACGTCTTCGTGCCGCAGTTGGAGAAGGTCGCCGAAGCACACAACGTGTCGCTGAGCCCCCAGGATGCACCGTCGCTGCAGGCGAGCAAGCGCATCGGCAAGGTGTTCCAGCAGTTCGACTCCGACAGTGCGGCAATGATCGTCCTCGAGGGCGACCAGCCGCTCGGCGCCGACGCGCACCACTACTACGACAGCTTGGTTCAAAAGCTCTCCAAGGACACGAAGCACGTAGAGCACATTCAGGACTTCTGGGGCGATCCGCTGACAGCTGCCGGGTCACAGAGCACCGACGGCAAGGCGGCCTTGCTTCAGGTGTACCTCGCGGGCAACCAGGGCGAGTCGTTGTCCAATCAGTCCGTCGACTCCATCCGCAACATCGTGAACCAGAGCCCGCCGCCGCCGGGGGTGAAGGCCTACGTCACCGGCGCCGCTCCCCTGGTCACCGACCAGTTCGAGGTGGGCAGGCAAGGCACCCTGAAGACCACCCTGATCACCCTCGGGGTGATCGGTCTGATGCTGTTCGTCATCTACCGTCGTCTCACCACGGTGTTTCTCGTGCTCTTCACCGTGATGATCGAGTTGACCGCAGCCCGCGGCGTCGTCGCCGTACTGGCGAACGCCGGGATCATCGAGCTGTCGACGTACTCCACCAACCTGCTGACATTGCTGGTCATCGCGGCCGGAACGGACTACGCGATATTCATCCTTGGCCGCTTCCACGAAGCGCGCCACATCGGACAGGATCGGGTCACCGCCTTTGAAACGATGTACCAGGGGACCTCGCACATCATCTTGGGCTCGGGCCTGACGATTGCCGGCGCGGTGTTCTGTCTGACCTTCACCCGGCTCCCCTATTTTTCGAGTTTGGGCATTCCCGCTGCCACTGGCGTCCTGGTCGCCGTGGTGGCCGCGCTGACGCTGGCGCCTGCCCTGCTGTCCATCGGCAGGCATTTCGGTCTCTTCGAACCCGCCCGCCCGATGCGCACCCAGGGCTGGCGGCGCATCGGGACGGCCATCGTCCGCTGGCCCGGCCCCATCCTGATGGCGACGGTCGCGATAGCCCTCATCGGTCTGCTCGCCCTGCCGGGATACGAGACGAGTTACGACGCGCGCCCGTACATGCCTGCCACCGCCCCGGCCAATGTCGGCTACGCGGCGGCCGAACGCCACTTCTCCCAGGCCCGCCTCAATCCCGAATTGATGATGGTCGAGGCCGACCACGACCTGCGCAATCCCACCGACATGATCCTGCTCGAGCGGGTCGCCAAGGCCGTCTTCCACACCGACGGAATCGCCCAGGTGCAATCGATCACGCGGCCGTTGGGCACGCCCCTCGATCACACGTCGATCCCGTTCCAGATCAGCGCGGGGAACTCGGCGCAGATCCAGAACCTACCCTTCCAGCAGGCCCGCGCCGCCGATCTGCTCAAGCAGGTCGACGTGATCGACAAGGGTGTCGACGTCCTGCGGCAGCAGTATGCGCTGCAACAACAGTCGAGTGCCATCACCGACGAGCAGGCCAAGGCATTCGCGCAGACGGTCGCCACGGCGCAGGACCTACGCAACAAGATCGCCGACTTCGACGACTTCTTCCGGCCCTTGCGCAGCTATTTCTATTGGGAGCCACACTGTTTCGACATTCCGGTGTGCGCCGCGCTGCGGTCCATCTTCGACGCACTCGACGGCATCGACGCGCTCACCGACCAACTGGGTGACGTCGCGGGCAGCATCGCGAAGTTGGATGAGCTGCAGCCCAAGCTGCTCGCGCTCATTCCCCCTCAGCTCGCGAACCAGCAGACCAACCGCGATCTGACGATGACGAACTACGCCACCACCGCGGGCATCAACAACCAATCAGCGGCGGCACTGCAGAACTCCACCGCCCTTGGCCAGGCCTACGACGCGTCGAAGACCGACGACTCCTTCTACCTACCGCCGGAGGCATTCACCAACCCCGAATTCCTACGGGGGCTGAAGCTGTTCCTCTCGCCGGACGGCAAGGCCGCGCAGATGATCATCACCCACGAGGGCGATCCCGCCACGCCAGAAGGCATTGCGCACATCGACGCCATCCGGCACGCAGCGCAAGAGGCCGTCAAGGGCACGCCCCTGGCAGGATCCAAGATCTATCTCGCCGGTACCGCGTCTACCTACAAGGACATCCAGGACGGCGCCAAGTACGACCTCGTGATCGCAGGAGTCGCGGCCCTGAGCCTGATCCTGCTCATCATGATGTTCATCACCCGTTCCCTGGTGGCCGCGTTCGTCATCGTGGGCACCGTCGCGCTGTCACTGGGCGCCTCGTTCGGGCTTTCGGTGCTGATATGGCAGGACCTTCTCGGCGTCCAGTTGTACTGGATCGTGTTGGCGCTGGCCGTCATCCTGCTGTTGGCGGTGGGATCGGACTACAACTTGTTGCTGATCTCGCGGTTCAAGGAGGAGATCGGCGCAGGCCTGAACACGGGCATCATTCGAGCGATGGCAGGCTCCGGTTCGGTGGTGACCGCGGCCGGTCTGGTGTTCGCGGCCACCATGGCGTCCTTCGTGTTCGCCGACTTGCGGATTCTCGGTCAGATCGGCACGACGATCGCCCTGGGTCTGCTGTTCGACACCCTGATCGTGCGTTCGTTCATGACGCCATCCATCGCCGCGCTACTCGGGCGCTGGTTCTGGTGGCCGCTGCGGGTGCGACCGCGCCCCGCCAGCCGGATGCTGCAGCCCTACGGATCACGCGCATCGGTTCGTCAACTGCTTCTGTGGGAGGACGGGGACCCGGCCGTCAGTTCCGAATCGACGCCACGCAGTTAGACGGAGGCGAGCTCGTCGGACGACTCCGGCTGCGTCACGGAGACCTGCCGCAGTTTCCCCTTCAGCCGCGCCACCCTGCGCAATTGAGCAGCGATGTTCATCGAGGTGAACATGGGGATCCCTCCGACGAACGTTCGAAAGGACGGGTCGCCGCCGTAGACGTGGAGCTCGTAGAGACAACCCACCACGTAGAAGAACCCCATGCTGAACAGCGTGGCGGGGATGGCCAACGCGAGCGGTGATCGAGCGTCGGACACCAGCTCGGTGGCATAGTCGTATTCGTCCTGCGTCATCGGTTCGCGCTTGCGCAACTTGGCGAGAATCGCCTTGTGGGCGCCCACTACTTCACCCAACGCCGCGGGCTTTCGATTCTCCAACCGCCTCAAGTACACGAATACGCACGAGGCGAAGAGCAGCCCCATCACGCCAGCAAGAATCGTCAGACAACCCCATAAACCGAGATTCACCGTGCCGCTCCTCGTGTCTTGCGTCGACGGAGGCACCGCCCGAATGGCGGGAGCCCTCACCGGTGACTATCTAGTACCTCTAATAACGCTACCTCAACCATGTGGTGTTCCTGATCGCAGTCATGGGTGTTCACCCCTCGCGCCGTCGGCGGCCTGACGACCCATCGCCGACGCCGTTGGCCTCGGCGGCAGTCTCGGATGGCGACAACGCAATCAGGCCCCCTCGAAGGGGGGCCTGGCTGGGGGTGGCATCAGAACGGGCTTCGGTCGACTAGGAGTCTGCTGAATTAATCTCGCGTCGTGGCCGGGGTTTGTCGTGTGCTTTTGGGATGATTGCGGGGTGCAGGGGCGCTCTGATGATCAGCGTGAGTTGTTGGATGCGGAGTCG
>JAOPWT010000188.1 GCA_025965555.1 Mycobacterium sp. | reverse complement strand
GACGGCCTCGACGGCGTCACGGGTTCCGATGGTCTCCGCGAAGTGGTAGCCGGTGTCGAGGAACAGCACGTCCACGCCGGGGCGCACCTTGGCGGCCATCGCGACCAGGACCGCGTCCTGCATGTTCGAGGCCACGACGTATCCCGATGTCGCCGGCAGCCCGGCTCCGGCCTCGCCGCCGAAATTCTCGTCGGTCCAGCGCAGCAGGTCCTCGGCGCTGGCGCCTTCGAGTTCAGCCGCCCCGCGCTCCGCGATTTCGATCAGTTCGCTCTGTGCCATCACGTCGGTCATCGATTACCTCAAGTCCGCTTCATCGGCTCGTACGGCCCAGGTTGCGAAACGCTCGCCGCCCTCCCTTTGTTTCACGAAGTTCCGCACGACCCGCTCGATGTAGTCGCCGAGTTCGGTACTGGTCACCTTGTGCTGGCGCAGTTTGCGGCCGAAACCGCTGTCCAGGCCAAGGCTGCCGCCGAGGTGAACCTGGAAACCCTCGACCGGACCGTCGCCGTCGTCGATCATCTGGCCCTTGAAGCCGATGTCGGCGACCTGGATGCGTGCGCAGGAGTTCGGGCAGCCATTGATGTTGATGGTGACCGGGACGTCGAGCTGGGCGTTGAGGTCCTCGAGGCGCTTCTCGAGCTCGGGGGCCAACAGCTGGGAGCGGCTACGGGTCTCGGCGAACGAGAGCTTGCAGAACTCGATGCCGGTGCAGGCCATCAGGTTTCGCCGCCAGTGTGAGGGCTTCGACGGCAGCCCCAGTGCGTCCAACCCGTCCCGGAGCGCGTCGAGCTTGTCGTCGGCGACGTCGAGGATGACCAGCTTCTGATAGGGCGTGAACCGGATGCGATCCGAACCGACGGCCTCGGCGAGGTCGGCCACCTTGGACAGGATGGTGCCCGATACCCGCCCGGCGATGGGTGCGACGCCGACGGCGTTGAGGCCGTTCTTGAGACGCTGCACGCCGACGTGGTCGATGGGATGCAAGGTCGGTTCTGGTGCGGGCCCGTCGACAAGGGGGCGCTTGAGGTATTCCGTCTCGAGAACCTGACGGAACTTCTCCACGCCCCAGTCCTTGATCAGGAACTTGAGTCGCGCCTTCGCGCGCAGCCTGCGGTAGCCGTAGTCGCGGAAGACGCTGACCACGCCCTCCCACACGTCGGGCACCTCGTCGAGCGGCACCCACGCGCCGACTCGCTGGCCCAGCATCGGGTTGGTCGACAGCCCGCCGCCGACCCACAGGTCGAAGCCGGGGCCGTGCTCGGGGTGTTCGACGCCGACGAACGCGACGTCGTTTATCTCGTGCACCACGTCCTGAAGGCCCGATATCGCGGTCTTGAACTTGCGCGGCAGGTTGGAGTACTCCGGCTTGCCGATGTAGCGCTTGGTGATCTCCTCGATTGCGGGGGTGCCGTCGATGATCTCGTTGAGCGATTCGCCTGCCAGCGGCGAACCGAGCACCACGCGTGGGCAGTCACCGCAGGCCTCGGTGGTCTGCAGCCCGACCGCGTCCAGCCGGTTCCAGATCTCCGGCATGTCCTCGACCCTGATCCAGTGGTACTGGATGTTCTGCCGGTCGGAGATGTCTGCGGTGTCGCGGGCGAATTCGGTCGAGATTCCGCCGAGGGTGCGCAGCGCAGCCGCGGTCAGAGCACCGCCGTCGCAGCGGACCCGAAGCATGAAGAACTCGTCCTCGAGCATGTCGGTGTTGTCATCGCCCGTCCAGGTGCCGTCGTAGCCGGGTTTGCGCTGTGTGTAGAGCCCCCACCAGCGGAATCGGCCACGGAGGTCGCCCTTGTCGATGCTCTCGAAGCCGCCCTTGGCGTAGATGTTCTCGATGCGGGTCCGCACGTTGAGCGGGTTGTCGTCCTTCTTGGCCTGCTCGTTGGCGTTCAGCGGTTCGCGGTAGCCCAGCGCCCACTGGCCCTCACCCTTGGGACGCTTGACGGGCTTGGGCGCCGCGGCCGGCTTGGAATCTGCTTGGGTCATGCGATGGCCCCTTCTCGAGGGAGCCGGCGTGGGGATCGCGCGCTATCACCGGGGGCTGTCCGGCGGCGCAGATCCGGCGGCCAGCTGTAAGTACAGGATGGACAGGTCTACGGCGTCAAGGCAGACAGCAACAGCTGCATACGCGTTTGAAGTCGACATGCCGCCGGATCACCAGCGATACGCGGGTGGTCGAGGTGCGGACAGCGGTCACGGGAGTCATTCTGCCACGAACGGGGCCACCGGCTCCAACCGGCCCATTTTTGCGCTCACCGTGAGCGAAAGTCCGTTCTGGAAGACTGGGGTGATGACCGCCGGACCCCGCACTGCGCCGTTCGGCATCTATCTCCACGTGCCGTTCTGCGCGACCCGCTGCGGGTACTGCGACTTCAACACCTACACACCCGCCGAGCTCGGCGGCGCGAACCCCGACGGCTGGCTCGAGGCGCTGCGGATCGAACTGCAGCTCGCGGCGGCCCAGTTGGCGTCGCGCGGATCCCTGCCCGAGGTGGCTACGGTGTTCGTCGGTGGGGGTACCCCGTCGATGCTGGGCGGGGAGCGGCTCGCCGCCGTGCTGGACGCGGTGCGGGCGAACTTCGTACTGGCCACGGGCGCCGAAGTGACGACGGAGGCCAACCCGGAGTCGACGACGCCGGAGCTGCTGGCACAGTTGCGCAACGCGGGCTTCACCCGGCTGTCGTTGGGCATGCAGTCGGTGGCTCCGCACGTACTCGCCGCGCTGGATCGGGTGCACTCGCCGGGCCGCGCGTTGGCCGCCGCCGCCGCCGCCCGCGCGCAGGGCTTCGAGCACGTCAATCTGGACCTGATCTACGGCACACCCGGCGAGACCGACGACGACCTGGCCCGCTCGGTCGACGCCGCCATCGGTGCCGGCGTCGACCACGTATCGGCCTACGCGTTGGTAGTCGAGGACGGCACCGCGCTGGGCAGGCGGGTGCGCCGCGGTGAGCTGCCCGCACCCGACGACGACGTGCTCGCGACGCGTTACGAACTAGTCGACGCGCGGCTCTCGGCGGCGGGCTTCGACTGGTACGAGGTGTCCAACTGGAGCCTTCCCGGCGGGGAGTGCAGGCACAACCTCGGATACTGGGACGGCGGCCAGTGGTGGGGCGCGGGGCCGGGTGCGCACGGCTACGTCGACGGCACGCGTTGGTGGAACGTCAAGCACCCCAACGCCTATGCGAGCATGCTCGGCGAGGGGCGACTACCGGTCGCTGACTCCGAGAGCCCCGACGGCGCGGCCCGCCACATGGAGGACGTCATGCTCCGGCTGCGATTGCGGAACGGGCTGCCGGTGACGACGCTGAGTGCCGCCGAGCTCGCGCGGGCGAACGGTGCAATTGCCGACGGGTTGGTGGATCGTCTGGCCGACCGCCTGGTGTTGACCGACCACGGTCGACTGCTCGCCGACGCCGTCGTGCGGGACCTGCTGGATTAGCTACTCAGGTCTGCTGGTCGAGCGGCAGGTC
>JAOPWT010000014.1 GCA_025965555.1 Mycobacterium sp. | reverse complement strand
GGCATCTCGACGATTCCGTTCGTGTGGAACGTGTTCAAGAGCTGGCGCTACGGCGAACCCGTCGTGGTGGACGATCCCTGGGGCTACGGCAACTCGCTGGAATGGGCGACCAGTTGCCCGCCGCCGCGGCACAACTTCACCGAGCTGCCCCGGATCCGTTCGGAGCGGCCCGCGTTCGAGCTGCACTACCCGCACATGGTCGACCGCATGCGGGCCGAGGCCCACGTTGGACGGGCCCACGGTCCAGAGGACGGAGACGTCACGCGTCTCGACCACGAGAACGTCCGCACCTGAGGTAGAAGAGACTGCACTCGGGGGTGAATACGTCAAGGGTGTCGGTGTTGATCACCGTCACCGGAGTTGATCAGCCAGGTGTCACGTCGGCGCTGTTCGAGGTGTTGGCCAAGCACGAGGTGGAACTCCTCAACGTCGAACAGGTCGTGGTCCGCGGACGCCTGACCCTCGCCGTGCTGGTGGCCGGACCCGGTGACGTCACCGGCACCGGACTGCGCGACGAGGTAACCGCGGCGATCCACGGGGTCGGGCTCGACGTCACCATCGAGCGATCCGACGACATGCCCGTCCTGCGAGAACCCTCCACCCACACGATCGTCGTACTCGGAAGGCCCATCACCGCAGAGGCATTCGGCGTGGTGGCCAGGGAGGTGGCCACCCTCGGCGTCAACATCGACACCATCCGTGGCGTCTCGGACTACCCGGTCACGGGCCTCGAACTGCGGGTATCGGTGCCGCCGGGGGCGGCCTACGGTCAGCTTCAGACGGCACTGGCGCGCGTGGCCGTCGCCGAGAGCGTGGACATCGCGCTGGAGGATTACAGCCTGTCGCGAAGGGCCAAGCGGCTCATCGTGTTCGACGTCGACTCGACCCTGATCCAGGGTGAGGTCATCGAGATGCTGGCCGAGCGGGCAGGGGCGCTCGCCGCCGTGGCCGAGGTCACCGATGCCGCAATGCGCGGCGAGCTCGACTTCGCCGAGTCGCTGCACAAGCGGGTCGCCACGTTGGCCGGGCTACCCGCCGAAGTGCTCGACGACGTCGCCGACCAGATCGAGTTGACCCCGGGTGCGCGGACCACCATTCGGACGTTGCGCCGCCTCGGGTTTCACTGCGGCATTGTCTCCGGTGGCTTCCGTCAGGTGATCGAGCCGCTGGCCCACGATCTGATGATGGACTTCGTGGCCGCCAACGAACTGGAGATCGTCGACGGCAAGCTGACCGGACGCGTGGTCGGCGACGTCATCGACCGGCCGGGAAAGGCCAAGGCGCTCAGGGACTTTGCGCAGCAGGCTGGTGTTCCGATGGAGCAGACGGTCGCCGTCGGGGACGGTGCCAACGACATCGACATGCTCGCGGCCGCCGGACTCGGCGTCGCGTTCAATGCCAAGCCCGCGCTGCGCGAGGTCGCCGACGCCTCCCTGAGCCATCCGTATCTCGACACGGTGCTGTTCATCCTCGGCGTGACGCGTGGCGAAATCGAAGCCGCCGATGCCGTCGACGGGACGCTGCGCCGCGTCGACATCCCCGACGACTGATCCGCGCGAGCAGACGCAAAGTAGACGGAACACGCGGCGTGTCGCGCACTTTTGCGACTGCTCGCGGGGTGCTACACCACGACGGTGCCGACGCCCGCGGCACTGCCTCCGGCACCAGTGACACTGCGCCACGCCCGCGCCAGTAGTGCGATGGCCTCGGTCAGCTGCTCGTCGGGCAGGGTGTAGGGCACGCGGATGAACCGCTCGAGGGTGCCGTCCACGCCGAACCGGGGGCCCGGCGGAATCTCGAGCCCCATCCGTGATGCGGCTGCCGACAACGCGGTACTCATGGGGGCGGGCAGCCGCACCCACAGCGACATCCCGCCCTTGCTGGGGTCGGGGCGCCAGTCGGGGAGGTGCTCCTGGAGCAGCCCGAGCAGCAGCGCCCGTCGCGCGCGCAAGATCTCTCGGCGTTCGGGCAGCAGTTCCTCGGCGCGACCGAGAAGCTTTGCGGCAGCCAGCTGTTCGACGATCGGGGTGCCCATGTCGATGGCGGGCCGCAGCGCTCCGATCGTCGTCAGGGCACTTCGCTCGGCGCGAATCCACCCGATGCGCAGTCCACCCCAGCAGGACTTCGACATCGAACCGACGGTCAACACCAGGTCGCGCCTGCTGGTCATGGATGCCGCGAACGGCGCGGGCACCGTCTCGTCGAGCCACATGTCGGTGATCGTTTCGTCGATGATGGTTCGGGTGCGGGTCTCGGCGATGATCTGCGCGAGACGTCTTCTGCCTGCAGCCGGCAGCGTCATGCCCGTGGGGTTGTGGTTGTCCGGGATCAGATAAGCCAGGTTCGGCGACAGCTGCCGCACCGCGGCGTCGATGGCGTCGAGTTCCCAGCCGTCGTGGGTCATCGCGACCGGGACGGGCCGAATTCCCTTGGTGGCCATCGCCGCAAGGGCGCCGTGGTAGGTGGGTTGCTCGACCAGCACGCGGTCACCGGGTTGGGTGTAGGTGGCCATGATGAGGCCGATTGCGTGCAGGGCGCCGGTGGTCACCACGATCTGGTCGGGCTCCGTGGGAAGTCCTCTTGCGCAATACCTTTCGGCGATGGCCTCCCTCAGGGGCGCGACGCCGACAAGCTCGATCCCGATGTCGTGCAGGTAGGGCGTGACCTGTTCGGCGGCCTCGGCGAACGCCTGCGAGACGGCGGCGGCAGGTGCGGCCAGCGTGGCGGCGGCGAGGTTGGCTGACGCTGGTGCGGCTGATGCTGGGCCGGCGATGGTTGGGGTGGCGGCCGGAGCGGCGACG
>JAOPWT010000160.1 GCA_025965555.1 Mycobacterium sp. | reverse complement strand
TGCTGGCGGTCGCGATGGGCATTTCGCTCTACTTCCGGCGGTCGAAGATCGGTCTGTCGCTTGCCACGATCCGCGCCGACGAGGACAAGGCGCACGGCGTTGGCGTGCGCGTCACCGCGGTCAAGCTGATCGCATTCGGCGTCAGCGCAGGCCTGGTGGCCATGGTGGGCGGCGCGTGGGCCTACTACGTCGGATTCATCTACCCACAATTCGCCGTGGACCCTCTCATCACCATTGGGATGGTGCTCATGGCCTTCCTCGGTGGCCGAGGGACGCTATGGGGGCCCGTGCTCGGCGCCTTCATCCTGGTACCAACCCAGGAGTACTTCGCCCAGGCGTTCGGGGCCAGCCAGCTCTACCTCGTCGCCTACGCAGCAGTCTTCCTGTTGATCATGCTGTTCTTGCCCCGGGGCATCCTGCCCTCGATCTCGGAGCGTCTGCAGCGCCGCAGGGACGTGGTCGCCGCTGAGGACATCGCCGCCCAAAAAGTATCGGCGCCGGAGTCCGCAACGAAAGTCGCGGTGCAGCGATGAGCGGTGCATTACTGGCCATCGACGGCCTGACCAAGCAATTCGGTGGCGTCTCGGCCGTCGATCACTGCTCCTTCGAGGTGCAGGCGGGCACGATCACGGCACTCATCGGTCCGAACGGATCGGGCAAGACGACGGCGTTCAACATGATCACCGGATACCTCAAGGCCGACTCCGGCACCATCCGGTTCCGCGACCAGACCATCGCGCGGCCGCGCCCGGCCGACCTGTACCGACGCGGATTGTCGCGCACCTTCCAGCAAGCGCGGATCTTTCCGGAGCTGAGTGTGGAGGAGAACGTGGTCGTAGCGGCGGGCTACAGCTGGAGCCAACTGTTCGGGCGCCGGGTATCGGCCTCCGACCGGGACCGGGCCGCCATGATGCTGCACGAATTCCGGCTGGAGCCGCTGGCTCACCTGCGCGCCGGCGAGCTGTCGTACGGGCAGCGAAAGCTGCTGGAGTTCGCCGCGGTGTTGGCGAGCGAACCAACGCTGGTGCTGCTCGACGAGCCGACCGCGGGGGTAAACCCGGTGATGATCGACACGATGGAGCAGCACATCCGCCAGCGCCACGCCGACGGCGTCACGTTCCTGATCGTTGAACACGACATGCAGCTGGTCATGCGGCTGTGCGACCCGGTGATCGTGCTTGACCGCGGCGCACCGATCGCGTTCGGCTCTCCGAAGGATGTCCAGTCCGATCCCCGAGTCCTGGAGGCCTACCTTGGCGCCTGAAACCCCACCCAAAGAAACCCTTCTGCAACTGCGGCAGGTCACGGCGGGCTACGGAGCGGGACTGATCCTTAAAGGTGTCGACCTGACGGCGAAGCGTGGCGAGATCATTTGCCTGATCGGCCCTAACGGGGCCGGCAAGTCAACGGTGCTCAAGACCATCAGCGGCCTACTGCGCCACCGCGACGGGTCTGTCGTCTTCGCTGGTGAGGACATCGGCACGCTAAGTTCGCGCCAGCGCCTCGACCGCGGGATCGTGCACGTGCCTCAGGACCGCAGCCTGTTTCCGGCCATGTCAGTGTGGGAGAACGTGCTCATGGGCGCCTTCGTCCTTCGTGATCAGGCACTGATCCGGCGAAGGATGGCGCAGGTCGCCGAGATGTTCCCGATCGTGACGGCGCGGCGCGGCGCGTCGGCGGGTTCGCTGTCAGGCGGTGAGCAGAAGCAGGTGGAGCTCGCTCGGTCCCTCATGCTCGATCCCGCGCTGATCCTGCTCGACGAACCGTCCATCGGTCTGGATCCCAAGTCGCGCACTTCGGTATTCGCGAGCATCTCGGCCTTAGCCCAGGACGGCCGAACCATCGTCCTGGTCGAGCAGAACGCCCGCTCGGGACTGTCGGTCGCCCACACGGCCGCGGTCCTCGAAGCCGGCCGGGTGGCGCTCACCGGAACCGGTCAGTCGCTGCTCGACGATCCCGAAGTCGCCCGCCTGTACCTCGGCGCGAGCGCCAAAGGACCGGCTCCGAACATCTCACGATAACGCCTCGGCGTTGCGCCACAGCACATTCCAGCGTCTACCAGTTAAGGAACCAGCATGACTTCGCCGTCGTCCACATCGTCCCTAAAGATCGGTTGGATCGGAGCCGGCCGGATGGGATCTCAGCTCGCCACCCGGCTGCTCGACGCCGGCTACGACGTCACCGTATACAACCGCACCGCGTCAAAGGCCCAGCATCTGGTTGACCGTGGCGCGGGCATCGTTAGCAGGCCCGTCGACCTGGCCGACCGAGACCTCGTATTCAGCATGGTGTCCTCGTCGAGTGATCTCGAGCAGGTGATGCTCGGCGACGGCGGCCTTCTCACGGGTTCGGCTTCGCCAAAGATCATTGCCGACGCGTCCACGGTGTCCGCCCTCGTCAGCGAAACGATCCGCGAGGCTGCGAATTCGCGCGGCGCCGATTTCCTCGCCACCCCGGTGAGCGGCAACCCCAAGGTGATCGCCGCGGGCAAGCTCACCGTCGCCGTCTCGGGCCCACGGGAGGTCTTCGAATCCATCGAGCCCATCCTGAACGTGTTCGGTCGCGGGGTCACCTATGTCGGCGAGGGCGAAGTGGCCCGGCTCGTGAAGATCGCCCACAACCTGATGTTGGGCGTGGTCACACAGTGTCTGGCAGAGATCACGGTGCTGGTGGAAAAGGGCGGCGTCAACCGGGCGGACTTCCTTGCCTTCCTGAATGACTCGGTGATGGGCTCGGCGTTCACCCAGTACAAGTCGCCAGCGTTCGTCAACCTCGACTTCAGCCCGACCTTCACCATGGCGCTGCTGCAGAAGGACTTCGATCTGGGCCTGGAAGCAGCAAACCTGCTGAAGTCGCCGATGCCGATCGCTTCGGCGACCCGGCAGATCGTGGCGCAGGCCGCCGGCGCCGGCCGCGGTGAGAACGAAGACTTCGCGACGCTGCTGCTCGAGGTGGCGCGCGGTGCAGGAATGACCCTGGCACCCGAGAA
>JAOPWT010000011.1 GCA_025965555.1 Mycobacterium sp. | reverse complement strand
CGCGAACCGTCCTTCGCCGGAGAGCACGTAGGTCTGGCCGATGCCGAGGTAGACCATGTCCGACGGGCCGTCGAACACCGAAGCGCGCGTTGCCAACTCGTATACTTCACCCGCGCACTCGATCGTGCCGCCACCGGAGAGCGGCAGAATCATCACCTCGGTGTCGCCCGTGGAGAGCTCGGCGCTCTGGCTCTCGTCCAGTTCGAGGACCTGGAGCGACGATTCGGACCAACCCGCGGATTCCGGGGTGACGTCTACGGTGAACGGCAGGGTGGCGCTGCGAGCGGGGATGTAGAGCTTGCTGTGCATGTCAACGCACCATCGAGACTGCGGTCGCGACCGCGGAGCTGACGTCGTCGTCGGCGGGGTAGAGCAGCGTACGTCCGACGATCAGCCCGCGTACCGACGGCAGACCGAGGGCCTTCTCCCAGGAGGCGAACGCCTCGTCGGGGTCGGGCGGATCGCCGCCGAGCAGCAGGGTTGGCAGGATCGTCGCGTCCATCACCCTGTCCATTTCGGGGACCACCGGCAGCTTCATCCAGGTGTAGGCCGAGGTGGAGCCCAACCCCTGGCCGATGTGAACGGACTTGATCACCGCGTCGGGGCTCAGGTCGTTGCGGACCTTGCCGTTGACGCGACTGGACATGAACGGCTCGAGCATGGCGATCAGCCCGTGCGCGGCGAGCTCGTCGACGGCCTGCGCGCACGCCGTCATGGTGGCGACGGTGCCCGGATCGTCGAGGGCGATGCGGCACAACATCTTTCCACCGTTCATCTTCGCAGCCGCCGTCGACGCCGCAGTGGCGCCGGTCATTCGATCGTCGAGTTCGAATGCCGCACCAGCAAGGCCGCCGCGATTGAACGAGGAGAACACGACCTTGTCCTCGAGTGCTCCGAGGAGCAGGAGGTCGTCGAGGATGTCCGACGTCGCGAGAACGCCGTCGACGCCGGGATCGGCGAGCGCGGCCCGCAGTCGGTCGAGAAGGTCGGTGCGGCTGTTCATGGCGGTCGGACGGTTGCCGACGGCCAGCGCCCCACGGGCGGGATGGTCGGCGGCCACGATCATCAAACGACCGTCGCCCCGGATGGTCGGTCGGGTGGTGCGGTCGTTCCATGCGCGTGCGACGGCGTCTGGGCAGGCGGCCCGCAGGTCGGTGACCGCTGCGTAGTCGAGACATAGTGCGTTAGACATTCACGGCCTCCACGGCGGTCTGTTCGGCCAGCTCGGCAACTTCTTCGGCGGTCGGCATGGCGGTCGAGCATTCGAGGCGCGATGCCACGATGGCAC
Organism: Mycobacterium sp.; assembly: GCA_025965555.1. Taxonomy (GTDB): domain Bacteria; phylum Actinomycetota; class Actinomycetes; order Mycobacteriales; family Mycobacteriaceae; genus Mycobacterium. Next base: position 1,718 of record JAOPWT010000011.1, on the reverse strand, counting down.
CTGCCGCATTGGCATAGCGAAGCGTCTTCTCTAGCGGCCAGCCGCGCAGCAGGCCGTGAATCAGGCTGCCGCCGAAGCTGTCTCCGGCGCCAAGCCCGTTGACGACGTCCACTTCGTTGGGCAGCACGTTGACCGACGAGTGCTTGGTCTTACCGAGCACACCGCGTGGGCCCTGCTTGACGATCGCCAACTCGACGCCGAGATCGAGCAACGCGTCGGCGGCCTTGCGCGGGTTGGTCTCGCCGATGGCGATCTCGCACTCCTCCCGGTTGCCGACGGCCACGGTGACATGCTGGAGCGCGCGCTGCACCTGTTCGGTCGCGGCGGCGGGGGACTCCCAGAACATGGGGCGGTAGTCGAGGTCCAGCACCGTCAGGGGGGCACGGTTGCGCGCTTCCCATGCTGCGAAGTGCGCGCTGCGGCTCGGCTCCTCGGAAAGGCCCGTCACCGTCGACCAGTACAGCGTGGCCGATCGGACGGCGTCGGCGTCGATCTCGCCGGGGGTGATCTGGAGGTCGGGTGCGCCCGGCTTGCGGTAGAAGTACAGCGGGAAGTCGTCGGGCGGAAAGATCTCGCAGAACGTCACTGGCGTCGGGAACGCGTCGTGCGTTGCGACGTAACGGTTGTCGACCCCGAGCCGATCGAGCTCCGCGCGGACGAATCGGCCGAACGGGTCGTCGCCGACGCCGGAGATCAGCGCGGTGCGGTTGCCGAGCCGGGCTGCTGCCACCGCGACGTTGGCGGCGCTTCCTCCGAGGAACTTCCCGAACGAGGTCACGTCTTCCAGACCGACACCGATCTGCAGTGGATAGATGTCGACGCCGCTGCGGCCGACGGCCAGCACGTCGAACGGCTGTGAGGTGGACAAGTCAGCTCCCGGGGCGGTAGTTGGTGGGCTTGCCTATGACTGTGCCCCTCGTCACTCGGCTCTGTCAAGAGTTTGTCCTGACATTCGGACTTGCGATCATGCCGGTGTTACTCTTGGGGCCAGTCTTGCCTGGTCACCCAGAGATCGGAGGCGACGTGCCGCTGGAGGTTGAGCTCGACCGGTCGAGCCCTGTGCCGCTGTATTACCAACTCGCGCAAGCGATCGAAGCGGCGATCCGAGACGGCGACCTGGTCCCGGGTGATCGCTTCGAGAACGAGCTCGACCTCGCCAAGCGGCTCACGCTGTCGCGGCCGACGACCCGGCGTGCCATCCAGGAGATCGTCGACAAGGGCCTGTTGGTCCGCAAGCGCGGCGTCGGCACGCAGGTCGTGCAGAATCCCGTGCACCGTCGCGTCGAGCTGACCAGCCTCTTCGACGACCTCGCCAGGGCCGGGCAGGAACCGACCACCGAACTCCTGGACTACCAGGTCGGCCAGGCCAACGACGAGGTCGCCACCCAGCTCAGCCTGGCCAACGGCCACGAGATCGTCACGATCCAACGACTGCGCCGAGCCAACGGCGAGCCGCTCGCGGTGATGGTCAACTACCTTCCCATCGAGTTGGCGCCGGAAGCCGAAGAACTCGAACGCAGCGGCCTGTATCAGGCGTTGCGCGCCCGCGGGGTGCACATCCGCCTCGCCAGGCAGCGGATCGGCGCCAGGCCGGCCACTCGGGTCGAGGCCAAGCTCCTGACGGAAAAAGTCGGTGCACCTCTCTTGTCGATGAGCCGGACTGCTTTCGACGACTCGGGCAAAGCCGTTGAGTACGGCGACCATTGCTACCGCGCGTC
>JAOPWT010000153.1 GCA_025965555.1 Mycobacterium sp. | reverse complement strand
TCGATGAACACACCCCCCACCCCAGGAATGGAAATGACTCCGAACCGGTCGGGCACGCTGATGTCAGCTATCACCGGCGTCGTCCCGTGACGTCGGGGCAGATCAGTTAGGTAGATGACGATGTCCTCGGTCTCCCCACCCGGATCAAGGGTGCCGACCACTTCTGCCACTTCGGCGTGCTCGTCGATGGGATAGGCGTGACGCCGCACGGACACGTCCCACTTGTCATCTGCGGCAGCCCCGTTCGTCAGCGCTTTCGGTAGCGAATGAGACAGACGTTTTGCGATCACCGCCGGAGCGCCGGGATCAGCGAGTAGCAAGATAGACGACGGGGCGCCTGCCATTGGAAACTCGTACCCGCAGCCCGAACGGCCAAACGTCTCCGAGTCGGAACCATGCGTGAACGGGTCGGTTGAGGGTATCGCTGTGTTGGTTGAGCAGCCAGCCAGTCCGCTTGAGCGCCACCGAAATCGGGAGGAACACATGCGCAACATGCGACAGCTACACGGCCGCCGGATCGCCGCCCTGGCGGCCGACGGCTTCGAGAAGGTCGAGTTAACGGTTCCGATGCGCGCGCTGCAGTTGGCAGGCGCGAATGTGGACGTCATATCCCTGCGGCACGGACGGATACGGGGAGTGAACCTGCACATGCCGGCCATGCGGGTCGGTGTGGACAAGACGATCAGCGAGGCCGACCCGGCCGACTACAACGGTCTCCTGCTACCGGGCGGATTCATCAACCCCGACCTGCTGCGGCAGTCCGCGGAAGTGCGGCAGTTCGTGCGCGAATTCGCCGACAGCGGGAAGCCGATCGCCACACTGTGCCACGGCCCGTGGGTGCTGGCGTCGGCGGGACTGCTCAACGGGCGGACACTCACCTCGTGGCCCGGCATCCGCGACGATCTGGTGAACGCCGGGGCCACCTGGCTCGACCGGGACGTCGTGCGGGACGGAAACCTCGTCACCAGCCGAGGGCCCCAGGACATGACGTCCTTCATTCCCGCCATCATCGACCACTTCACCGACGCCTCGTCGGAGCCACAGGCCGCAGCACCGGGCCAGGTGTCAGATCCGCAACCCAACTCCCCCGTCGGGTTGGGCGGTCGCCGCGCTGCACTGGTCTCCCAAGCCATCCATACCGGGTGCCCTTGCCGGTCTGATGGCAGGTGCGCGGCTGTCACCCAAATTACCCATGCCGAAGGTCTTCTCCTGAGTCGGTGTGCGGCTGTGACAACTGCGATCGACGCTCGCGCCAGCGCTCGGTAGATGGGCGGTGCCATCGCCTGGGGGCGAACCCGGACGGCGCATTTGACCGTCCGGGCCACCCACCATGGGATGTCACTGCTTTACATCACAGCGGAATCCACAGGCCGAAGAACCAGAACCCCCAGGCGTTGCGGCCCTGATCCCAATAGGGCTCAACACGTTGGCCCTGCCAGTTGAACGGCTGATGGTCGAAACGTGCATCATCGACGCCGCGCTGATCCCAGGGCCGTCGGTCGCCGCCCTGATCCGGTCGCCACTGATCTCCTCGCCCCTGATCGCCCCACTGGTGATCGTCGCCCCCACGACCGCGATCGCCTGGCCCGCCATCGCCGCGGTGGTCGTCGCCCTGGCAGTTCTGCTGCCAGCAAGGTTGGCCAGGGTCCGCGGACGCCACGCCCGCTCCGACACCGGCTCCGGCTCCGAGAGCAGAAAGGCCCAGCACCGTGGCGATCGCGGCCTTGGCCGCATTCTTTTTCACGTTCATGGTTGAACTCCTTGGTTTCGTGAACTGGCTCCCACGCGACTCGTGCGCTATGCGAGACCAATTCCGTGAACCGCGATTCGTTGTACCGCCGCAGTGTTCTCGACCAACGGCCCGGCCGCCGTATCCCGGCGACGTTCGGTGCGAATCGCAGTGCCGCATCCGCGGCATAGCTAGGCGATCTATCACCCGCGAACGGTCTATCGACCACCGGCGTCCACCCGTTACACGAGCCCGCGCGCACCGCACCACGCGATGTGTGATGGCTGGTCCTTCGTTGGACAGCAAGCGGTTTCGTCAACGTGGACCGACTTGAACTCAGGCGTCCAACCATCCATGCAGGTGGCCGCGCCGCGGCGCCTTCGATCCGCCACGTCCCACCGCGGCCAACGGGGTCGAACACTGCTCAGTCCCCCCGCGGTAACGCTTCGCTAATCCCAGACGATTAACTGGGCGACGTTTGTCACTGCTGAAGGATACGCAGTGGTCGACACGTGCTCGTCGGACGCCGAGCATGCCCGTTCCGTCCATCGGCCGGTGCAGGACAGCTCCTCTGGTCGGAGCCACCGGATAGGCCTGCTTACGGCGCCCTGGGATGCCGTCGGGCGATCCGGATTGGCCCAGGCCCGCAGGGGTAATGCTGTCGGAACGTCGTCGGACTCGGCCGCGTGCGGCGGGAGGGGAATTGACCACGATGAAGGCGAGCGCGAGGACCGTCTCTCGTGGACGCTGCGCGCTCGCCGTCACGCCGCCCCAGCACCCCTGGGTGGACGTCGAGCGCACGTGGGCCGGCCGGGAAGCGCTCCCAACCCCATGACCATTCCCCGGCAGCTATCCGATCGCTACGAACTCGCCGAAGTCCTCGGGTTCGGCGGCATGTCGGAGGTCCACCTCGCCCGCGATGTGCGCCTGCACCGCGACGTCGCGGTGAAGCTGTTGCGCGCCGACTGGGCCCGAGACCCTGATTGCTACCTGCGGTTCCGCCGGGAGGCTCAGCACGCGGCGGCACTGAATCATCCGGCGATCGTTGCGGTGTACGACACCGGGACGACCGAGACGGCCGCCGGCCTTCTGCCCTACATCGTGATGGAGTACGTCGACGGCGTCACGTTGCGCGACATCGTGCACACCGAGGGCCCGATCGAACCCCGGCGCGCGATCGAGATCGTCGCCGATGTCTGCCAGGCCCTGAGCTTCAGCCACCGGCACGGCATCATCCACCGCGACGTCAAACC
>JAOPWT010000128.1 GCA_025965555.1 Mycobacterium sp. | reverse complement strand
TTGTTCAGGCGGTGGGCATTTCCCGCGCTTGATGCGTAATGACAGCTCAGCCGTGGTGCGGCGGCACGTTGTCCCGCAACCAGTCGTCGCGCTCGGCATCACGATCCGAGGGGTGATCGTCCCGCTCGTCCTTGGTGGTTTCGGGGAGGGAATCACCGAAAATCTTGTTAACTGAGTGGCCCTTGGGCCGTGAATGGTCGCTCACAGTCGCCTCTCACTGTGACGAAGATCACACTTCGCACTTGGTTGCTGTTCACCTTGTGTTAAAACAATCTGGCGAAGCCGACGTCGAACTGACGGCATGACCAATTGCCCCGCTGAGCGTGGCTTGCAACCGCCGGTGAATGCCGAAGACGGCAAGAGGGCTAGATGTCCAACCTGGATAGCTGGTCGATGATCTGGACCGCCAGGGGACCCAGCGTGGCCATACCGTCACGGACCGCTCCACGGGATCCGGCGATGTTCACGACCAGGGTGCTGCCCGAAATACCCGCCAACCCACGAGACACGCCCGCATCGACGAGGCCTGCCGACAGGCCGGACGCGCGCAGCGCCTCGGAAATACCGAGAAGCTCGCGGTCGAGGATGGTTCGGGTGGCCTCGGGGGTCACGTCGCGGGGCGTCACACCGGTGCCCCCGACCGAGACCACCAGGTCCACCCCGCCGATCACGGCGGTGTTCAGTGCGTTGCGAATCTCGATCTCGTCGGCCGAGACGACCACGACGCCGTCGACGACGAAACCGGCCTCACCAAGCAGTTCGGTGACTACCGGACCGCTGTGGTCCTCTTCATCTCCGTGGGCCGTCCGGTCGTCGACGACGACGACCAGCGCGCGGCCCACCAACTCACCCGGCTGTTCCATGATGGCAACCGTATATGCCGCCGCCGACGCGGGCGAAGCGATCCTGAGCCCGGGGCGCCCCGGCGCCAGAGTCACTGCTGTGCCTTGCCGAGGGTGACGTCGACGGTCTGCGGCTTGCCCGACGTGTCGAGGTAGGTGAGCGTGACCTTGTCACCAGGAGCCCTGGACCGCACCGCAGCCACCAGGGCGTCGGCACTGCTGATCACCCGGTCGTCCACCTTGGTGACGACGACCCCGCTCGGCAGACCCGCAGTCGCGGCCGCGCCACCTGCGGTGACGTCGACGATCTTGGCTCCGTCCACAGCTGCGTCGTTGCCGACCTGAACGCCCAGCGACGCGTGCGACGCAGTGCCGCTCTGGATCAGTTCATCGGCGATTCGCTTGGCCTGGTCCACGGGAATGGCGAAGCCAAGGCCGATCGAACCGCTCTGCGACTGCCCCGAGTCGCCGCCGAGGGTGGCGATGGCGGAGTTCACGCCGACCAGTTCGCCGTTCATGTTCACCAGTGCGCCACCGGAGTTACCGGGGTTGATCGCGGCGTCGGTCTGAATGGCGTCGAGGACGGTGTTCTGGTTCTGCGCGTCACCGCCCGCCGCGACCGGACGGTTCAAGGCGCTGACGATGCCGGTGGTGACGGTGCCCTCGAGCCCGAGCGGCGAGCCGATGGCCACGACGTCCTGGCCGACGCGGAGATTGGCCGACGACCCGAGCGCGATGGGGGCGAGGCCGGTAGCTCCGGCAGCCTGCACGACGGCGATGTCACTGCTGGGGTCGGTGCCGACCACCTTGAAGGTCGTCGTCGCGCCGTTGGCGAAGGTGACCTTGGTCTGGACGGCGCCGGCGGGGGGTGCGCCCGGTCCGCCGTTGGCCGCCGCGACCACGTGGTTGTTCGTGAGGATGAGGCCGTCGGTCGACAGGATGATGCCCGAGCCCTCCTCGGACTGCCTGCCCATGTCGGTCTCGAGCTTCACCACGCTGGGGACCACCTTGGCTGCCACCTGCTCGACCGAACCGGCGGGAAGGTTCGCGGCGGGCTCACTGGGCGCAGCGCCCCCGATCGACGAAGTCAGCGCGGGCCTGCCCGGCTGCACCAGCGTCGCAACGCCACCACCGATGCCTGCGGACACCACGGCGATGGCCAGCGCTCCCACCGTCATCCGGCCTGCGCGGGAACGCTTCTGGGGCGCCGGCGGGATGGGCATCACCCGCGTGGGATCGCCGGTACGATACGGGTCGTGCGGGCCACGGTAGGAGTGCGAGGACTGCGGCGGCTGGGTGGCGTAACGCCAGTCGTATGACTGCTGAGGGTAGGGACCGGTCCGGTGCTGGGGGCCGGGGTAGCCCGGCGCGGCCCCCTCGTGAGCACCTGGCCGATGCCCGGGCGGCGGCGGGGGCGAGTACCTCGGATGGTTCGTCATTGCGACTGGGTGCTCTTCTTTCGAGTAGTTTGCGTCGACGGCCTGAGAAGAACAACGACGCGGTTGCCTAGACAGTGCCCCCCTGGGCTGAGAATCCACTTAGAGATCATTCGGCACTTGCCCAGACTTCTTGCAGAAACTCCCAGATCACCCATTCTCGGCGCTGCCGGACACCCCGTCCACCGCACCGACCTCGCGTGTCGCGACGGTTCGGTCACCGTCGTGGCTCACCGGACGGCCGGGGAACACCACGTGAAACGACGTCCCCGGCGGAATCCCGCCCGGCATCGTGTCGTCGATGCGAAGTGTCCCACCGTGTTTCACGACGACCTGCTTGACGATCGCCAAGCCGAGCCCCGAGCCCGACATCGCCCTCGCCGACGTCGACCGGTAGAACCGCTCGAACACGAGTTCCCGCTCCGCGGGGGGAATGCCAGGGCCGCGGTCCGACACCACCAGCTCCGCGTGCGACGGGTCGATCTGCGCCAGCCAGACGACCACCCGGCCACCGGAGGGGCTCCACTTCGCGGCGTTGTCCAGAAGGTTGAGCACCGCCCGCGACAAGCCGGCCTCGTCGCCGTAGACCTGCCAGCCGCTGGTCGCAACGTCGAACTCGATGTCGTTGCGGCGCCTGCGAACTCGTTCGAGACTGCGCTCCACGACGTCAGACAGGTCGACGGGCTCGTGAACCGTGACGCCCGCGTCGTCCCTGGTGAGGTCCACCAGATCGCCCACCAGGGTGGACAGTTCCTCGATCTGCGCGATCACGTCGGTGCGCAAGCCCGCCATCTCCTCCTCGGGAATGCTCGGCGCACCGGGCGCCATCGACGCCATCAGGAGTTCCACGTTGGTACGCAACGAGGTCAACGGCGTGCGCAGTTCGTGGCCCGCATCGGTGACGAGCCGGGCCTGACGTTCCCGCGACTCGGCGAGAGCTCGCAGCATCATGTTGAACGCCTCGGTGAGCCTGGCGAGTTCGTCACTGCCGTGCACGGGTATCGGGCGCAAGTCGTCCGTTCGCGCGACGCGCTCCGCAGCATCGGTCAGCCGCGCCACGGGCCGGAGTCCGGTCCGCGCGACGGTGCCGCCTGCGATGGCGGCAACCGCCATGCCGAGGCCACCGACGATCAGCAGGATGGTGCCAAGACGTTTGATCACCTGCGCGGTGGGACCAAGGCTCTTCGAGATCAGCAGGGAGTCACCACTGGGCAGGTGGACGGCCAGCACCCGTTGAAAGTTCACGGTGCGCAACGACATTCGCAGCGTCCCCTGGATGACGTCCTTCTCGGGGCCGCCCAGCGGGAGCGTCTCGCCTTCCTGGTTGGCGGTGTAGATGGACCGGCCCGGCATCACGAACATGGCGTTGACGTCGGAATAGGCCGTGCCCTCGATCGCCTTGCCGGGATCGACCGCCAACAGCCCGCTCTCGATCAACAGCCGCGCACGGATCTGCAGCTGGTTGTCGATGTCGTCGTAGAGCGCCCGAGACACCACCGCGTAGACGGCAAGAGCCATCAGGACCACGACCATCGCCACCATCGACATCGCGAGCAGCATCACCCGCCAGCGCAGCGACACCGAGCTCGCATCGTGCATCACGTGGGTCTGTACGTCGGCTGCCCGCCGCTCGCGTGAACGCCACCAGAACGGCGACCGGGGTGCACCCATCAGGGCGGAGTCTCGCGCAACACGTAGCCCACGCCGCGCACGGTGTGGATGAGCCGTTGTTCCCCTTCCGCTTCCGTCTTGCGGCGCAGGTAACCGACGTACACCTCGAGTGCGTTGCCGGACGTCGGGAAGTCAAACCCCCACACCTCTTCGAGGATGCGGCTGCGGGTCAGCACGCGGCGCGGGTTCGCGATCAACATCTCCAGCAGGGAGAACTCGGTTCGGGTCAGGCTGATCTGGCGTTCCCCGCGGGTGACTTCCCGCGTGACCGGGTCGAGGCTGAGGTCGGAGAACGTCATGGCCGCCGAGTCGCGGTCGTCGGGCAGCACGCGCCTGCGCAGCAGCGCACGCATCCGCGCCAGTAGTTCTTCCAGAGCAAAGGGCTTGGGGAGGTAGTCGTCGGCACCCGCATCGAGGCCGGCCACCCGCTCGGACACCGAGTCGCGGGCCGTCAGGACGAGGATCGGCAGGTCATCGCCCGTGCTGCGCAGCTGACGGCACACTTCGAGCCCGTCGAGCCGGGGCATCATCACGTCCAGCACCAGCGCGTCGGGCCGGTCCTTGGCGATCAGTTCCAGAGCTTCGAGGCCATCCTGAGCCAGGTCGACCGAGTATCCGTTGAACGCGAGTGACCGGCGCAGGGATTCGCGCACAGCGCGATCGTCGTCAACCACGAGTATGCGCACAGCCACAGTTTCGACCCAGTGTCTGAGACAGGCCTGAGAGGCGCGCCGCCGCGGCGGCGATCAAATGGGTCAGCGGCGGTCGAGGTCGATCAGGCCGAGACGAGCGGCCTTGAGCAGACGGCGCGGCACCTTGTGCTGCTGACCTGCGACGTTGACGTTGACCAGGCCGGTGGCCTCGGTCTTCCACTGCGACCGCCGACTACGGGTGTTCGAGCGCGACATTCTCCGCTTGGGCACAGCCATGGTGGAGCTTCTCCTCTTGAGATTCTTGCTTCGGGGATGCCGCGCACGCATGGGCGTCGGCAATTGCCCTTCAGGATAGCCGGTGAGCTGCTCAGCCTCCAAAAACGGGCGGGGCGGGACCGGACCGTCCTGCACCATGCGGAGCCCCCTTGACGTGGGACCGGTGGTACCGACTAACCTACCGGTTGGTTGAGCCGTCGACGGTGATGGGAGCGTGGAAC
>JAOPWT010000085.1 GCA_025965555.1 Mycobacterium sp. | reverse complement strand
GGCACGTCATGATCATCGGGGGCACCTCGGTGCGCGTGAAGATCTTGGCGTCATGCTCGAAGTCGGCACTGTGGGTGACGACGGCGATCGGCGGGAGCTCGGCCTGGCCGCGCCGCTGACGTTCCTGCCGCTGGGCGAGCGACATCTGGGCGCCGGAGTAGTTCTCGATGCGCACGGTCGACGCGCCGACGAGAACGACGTCGGCCTCCTGCCGCATGCGGGAGAACAGCGCGCGGTCGCCGGGGCCTGCGAGTCCGCCTGCCTTGCCGTCGTCGGTGGCGCCCCCGTCGAGGCTGGCGATCATGTTGGCCCGTACCCAGCAGCGATTGAGGTGTTCCGGGTAGGAGTAGAAGGCCGCGAGCCGTTCGTCGTCATCGGTGTCGAACGTGCTGCCCAACGGGCCTAGCTCTGTGAGCTCAGTCGCAGCATCGGCATCGGACACATTGACCATTGCAGCACGTCGATACAGTTCCCTCATGTCTGGGGCCAACGGTGTCAACCATCTGACCGATCGGCATCCGAGCGTGACGCCGGAGCGACTGGTGGCAGGCCTGGTACCGCCGCCGACCTTCTCCGACGTCAGCTTCGACTCGTACCGGCCGGATCCGGCCGAGCCCTCGCAGACGGCCGCCGTCCAGTCGTGTCGCACGTTCTGCGAGCAGGCCGTGCAGCGGCGGGCAGGCAAGAAGAAGTTGTTCGGCAAGCGTGAGGTGCTTCCCGGCGTCGGGCTGTATCTCGATGGCGGCTTCGGTGTGGGCAAGACGCACCTGTTGGCGTCGACCTACTACACGCTCGCTTCCGCGGGCGCAGGCCCGGCGGCGTTCGCGACGTTTGGGGAGCTGACGCAGCTGGCCGGGGTGTTCGGTTTCGTCGAGTGCATCGAGTTGCTCTCCGACTACGTGGTGGTGTGCATCGACGAGTTCGAGCTCGACGACCCGGGAAACACCACGCTCATCTCACGGCTGCTGTCCGCGTTGGTCGAGCGCGGCGTGTCGGTTGCGGCGACGTCGAACACACTGCCCGAGCAGCTCGGGGAGGGCAGGTTCGCGGCACAGGACTTCCTGCGCGAAATCAACACGCTGGCAACGATTTTCACCACGGTACGGATCGAGGGTCCGGACTACCGCCACCGCGATCTTCCGCCTGCGCCGGTGCCGCCGTCGGACGATGAGGTGTGCGCCGAGGCCGCGGGGGTCGCGGGGGCGACGCTCGATGACTTCGATGCGCTGTGCACCCACCTGGCGACCATGCACCCGTCCAGGTATCAGGCGCTGATCGACGGCGTGTCCGAAGTGTTCATCACCGGCGTGCATCCGCTCGAAGATCAGAGCGTGGCGCTGCGACTGGTGTCGCTGACCGATCGGCTGTACGACGCGGGCATCCCGGTGGTGGCCTCGGGCACCAAGCTGGACACCGTCTTCAGCGAGGAGATGCTGGCGGGCGGCTTCCGCAAGAAGTACCTGCGCGCGACGTCGCGGCTGCTGGCCCTGACTGCGGCGGGCGGACACTAGCGCGACAGCGGGCGCACCATCACGTAGTCGTTCTCGACGTGACCGCCGAGCCGGAACGTCTTGGTGCCGCTGGTGTTGAACCCGTGTTTGGCGTAAAAGCGTTGCGCACGTTCGTTTTCCTGATTGACGCCCAGCCAGACGCAGGCCGCGCCGAGCGCCAGTGACGCGTCGATGGCCGCGGTCATCAGGGCCGCTGAAACTCCTGAGCCGTGACCGTCGGGCAGCACGTACATCTTGGAGATCTCGACGGCGGGCCGCAGGGTCACCGATTGCTGGACGTCGTCGTCGGTGGCGACCCCTCGAATCAGCATGGCGTAGCCGGAAATTCGCTCACCGTCGCGCGCCGTCAACACCATTCGGTCGGCGTCGGCGAGGTAGTCCCGGAACCGTTCCTCCGAGAGGTTCTCGGCGATGAACGCGGCGACGTCTACGGGCGTCACCGATGGCGGACAAGCCAGCGGAAAGGTGCGGGCAGCGACGTCGGCGAGTTCGGGCAGATCGGCCTCGACGGCCGGCGTCACCTCGATGGACATGCAGACGTCAGTAGAGGTTCCACTGGGCGAGGTGCGTGCCTGTGACCTTGTCGAGGAGCACCACGTTGGTGACGAGATCGCGGTAGACGTCCCAATAGACGCCGCCGCTGACGCTGGCTCCCGGCGGGGCGTTCTGCAACACGGCGCGAAGGTCGTCCGGGGCGTCGGTGGGCCGAGGTTTGTACGCGTCGGCGATCGGCGTCACGCCCTCGAAGTCGAAGAAGATCGACGTGATGAACGGGTTGGGTGCCTTGATGACGTGGACGTTGACGTTCGCGCGATACACCTGATACCGCGGACCACGTGGGGGATAGCCGAATCCCGGTGGCACGTCGACCAGGTCCACGCTGGTCACCGAGACGTCGGCCACCACGTTCATGTAGTCGACGTGCAGCACGTCGCCGAGCCTGCCGATCGGCGCCACCGCGGACGCCTCGGGTGCCGGCGAGGCGAGAACTCCGGCCATCACTGCCATTGCAGCGACCATCAACGCGAAGCAGCGACGCATGCCTCGCATGATTGCACACCACCCCGTTGCCGAGTGGACGATCCGACGTCAGGACGCCCAGGGGCCGATGCCGCCGACCTTGTCGATGTGGATCCGAGTCAGCAAACCCGCAGGGGCGTTGGTGGGTGGGAAGTGCTCACTGGACCCGAGCATCGCCTCGGCGAGTTCGGTCAGGAGTTCCGGGGCGCCCCCCTCGACGATCCGCGGTCCCGGTGATCGACAGGTACGGCGTCTGCTGTCCGGGAGTCGTCGGACCCATGATGGTGACGGCGACGCGCCCGTCGCGCCGGATGTTGCGGGTCTTCTTGTACTCGCTGAGGTGCGCGCTGACGAGCTCGTCGCCGTCCGGCGTCGATTGCAGTGCGACCCACACCACCGACACCTGAGGGCTGCCGTCTGGGTTGATGGTGACGAGTGTGGCGTCGGCGCCTTGGCCGATGAGGGCGCGGGCGGATTCGTCGAGGTTCATAGGTTTCTTCTACCGCACCTGGGCGCGATTCATTCCCCTTCAGCCGTCTGTCAGGGAAGCCAGCATGGCGGCGATCTCGGCTTCGACGCCGTCTTTGTCAAGGCCGAGCGTGTGGAGGGGCC
>JAOPWT010000078.1 GCA_025965555.1 Mycobacterium sp. | reverse complement strand
GCCAAGGGAGGGTTTCGAAATGCCCACGATCGCGTCAACCATTCCGGCCGCCCTGCGCCAACAGGCGCAGCGGCAGCCGTCGTCGCCGGCGTTCACATTCATCGACTACGAGATCGACCCGAGCGGATGCACCGAGACCCTGACGTGGTCGCAGGTGCACGGCCGGGTACAGGTGGTGGCCGCCGAGATCGCCTCCTACGGATCGCCAGGTGACCGCGTCGCCATCGTGGCTCCGCAGGGACTCCACTACATCGTCGGCTTCCTCGCGGCCATGCAGGCCGGGCGCGTGGCAGTCCCGCTCTCAGTGCCCCAACTCGGCACACACGACGAACGAGTCTCGGCGGTCCTCGAGGACTGCGCACCAGTGGTGATCCTGACCACGACGGCGGTCGCCCGCGACGTGGCCACCTACGCGGCTGCCGATCCCGCCAGGCCCGCCGCTACGGTGATCGAGATCGACGCGCTCGACCTCGACGGCCAGCAGCCGACCTGCGCAGCTCTTCCCGTCGAATCCAAAGTCGCACTGCTGCAGTACACCTCCGGCTCCACGCGCCGGCCTGCCGGCGTGATGGTGACACACCGCAACATCGTCGCCAACCTCGAGCAGGTGTTCTCGGATTACTTCGAGGAATACGGAGGCTTCCCGCCGCCGAACACCACTCCGGTGTCGTGGCTGCCCTTCTACCACGACATGGGGCTGCTGCTGGGTATCTTCGCGCCGGTGACCGGTGGCCTGCATGCCCGGGTCATGACGCCGATGGCCTTTCTGCAGCGGCCCGCCAGGTGGGTCCAGATGCTCGCCGACAACACGAGGGCCTTCTCTGCAGCACCGAATTTCGCATTCGAGCTGGCGGCGCGACGCACGACCGACGACGACCTGGCCGGACGGAAGCTGAGCGACGTGCTCGGCATCATCAGTGGAAGCGAGCGAATCCACGCTGCGACGGTGCGGCGGTTCACCGACCGGTTCTCGGCCTCCGGCCTACCGGAAAGCGCGCTGCTGCCGTCCTACGGACTGGCGGAGGCGACGCTGTACGTGGCGTCCCTACCGCCCGCGCGGGTGCCGGAAACCGTGTGGTTCGACTACGAGAAATTATCGGCGGGGCACGCCGAGCGATGCCCCACCGAGAGCGGCACCGAGCTGGTCACCTTCGGTGCGCCGCGCGCCACCACGTTGCGGATCGTCGACCCCCACACACTGGCCGAGAAGCCCGCGGGCATGGTGGGCGAGATCTGGGTGCACGGTGACAACGTGGCGGCCGGCTACTGGCGCAACCCGGAGGCGACCTCCCGCACGTTCGGCGGCCGGATCGTCGAACCCGCGCCGGGCACGCCGGAGGAGGCGTGGCTGCGCACCGGTGATCTGGGCGTCATGTCCGAGGGTGAACTGTTCATCGTCGGACGCATCAAGGACCTGCTGATCGTTGACGGGCGCAACCATTACCCCGACGACATCGAGGCCACCATCCAAGAGCTCACCGGGGGACGTGCCGCGGCGATATCCGTGCCACACGAACAGACTGAGCGGCTGGTCGTGGTCGCCGAGACCAAGAGGCGCGGCGATTCCGACGACGAGATCCGGAACCGACTCGAACGCGTCAAACGTGAAGTGACCGCGGCTGTCTCGAAAGTACACAGCGTGCGGGTAACGGACCTGGTGCTGGTGGCACCCGGCTCGCTACCCATCACCACGAGCGGCAAGGTACGCCGCGCGGCGTGTGCCGAGCGCTACGGCCGCAAGGAATTCATCCGCGTGGACGACACCGCATGATTGGTGACTACGGCGAGGCTGACCTCCGAAACTGGTTGAGCGACTACCTGGTCACCAACATCGGCTGCAGTCCGGAAGAGCTCGATCCCGACGTCTCGTTCAATGATCTCGGCGTCGGGTCTCGTGATTCGGTGGTGCTCTCCGGAGAGTTGTCGGAGTTGGTCGGTCGTCCAGTGTCTCCCGTGGAGTTCTGGGAACACCCCACCATCAACTCGTTGGCGCGGTTTCTGGCAGACCCGCAGCCCGAACCCGCCATCGAACCGACACCGAGCCTCGGAGTGGGCTCGATGAACGAGCCGATCGCCGTGATCGGCTTGGGCTGCCGGTTTCCGGGCGACATCAACGGACCCGAGTCGCTGTGGCAGTTCCTATCCGACGGACGATCGGCTGTCACGCAGGTCCCGCCGGACCGGTGGGCACCGTTCGACGACGGTTCGCCGGAGCTCGCCGCACTGTTGTCCGAGACCACCAAGTGGGGGTCGTTTCTCCACGACGTCGATGCCTTCGACGCGGAGTTCTTCGAGATCCTGCCGCGCGAGGCGGCGAAGATGGATCCGCAGCAGCGGCTGCTCCTGGAGGTCGCCTGGGAAGCCCTCGAGCACGCCGGAACTCCGCCGAGCTCGCTGAAGCGCTCTCAGACAGGCGTTTTCGTGGGTGCGTGTGTCAGCGAGTACGGATACCTCGCGTCGGCAGACCTTCCGACGGTCGACGCGTGGAACAACACGGGCGGCGCGCTGAGCGTCATCGCGAACCGGCTGTCGTATTTCCTCGATCTACGCGGGCCGTCGATTGCGGTGGACACCGCCTGTTCCTCATCGCTGGTCGCCATTCATCTCGCCTGTCAGAGTCTGCGCACCGGCGACTCCGACGTCGCCCTTGCCGGCGGTGTCAACCTGCTGATGTCGCCTGCGGTGTTCCGCGGGTTCGATCAAGCGGCTGCGCTGTCGCCGACGGGAGCCTGTCACGCATTCGACGCCGCCGCTGACGGTTTCGTGCGTGGCGAG
>JAOPWT010000064.1 GCA_025965555.1 Mycobacterium sp. | reverse complement strand
GCTGGCGTTCGAAGGTGCTGAGTTGGCCGTACGTTGCGCCAAAGTCAACGCCGTCGCCGCGGGCGTGGAACTCGCCGTCCACCACGAAGACTGGTCCCGCGCAGTCGATTTCGGTCCGTTCGACGTGGTGACCTGCAACCCGCCCTACGTTCCCGAACCGCCGCAGGGCGACGTCGAGGTCATCCCGCTCAACGCCGGACCCGCGACTGCCTTCAACGCCGGAGCCGATGGGCGCGCGGTACTCGACCCGCTCTGCGCCGCAGCGCCTCGGCTACTCGCCGAGGCAGGCACGCTACTCATCGTTCAGTCCGAGTTCTCCGATACCCACGCCACGCTGGAAGCGCTGTCCGACGCAGGACTCAGCGCAGCCGTCGTGGCGCAGGAGTCGGTTCCGTTCGGCCCGGTACTGAGCGCCAGGGCGGAGTGGCTGGAGCGTACTGGTCGTCTCGAGCAGAACAGGCGGATGGAGGAACTAGTGGTAATCCGCGCAGATGCGCCATGACCACCCGGCGACGCCTCGCCGGGTGGTGAGCGCACTGATCGCTACGTCACGGCGGGCGGCACCGCCGACGCCATGACCTGCGATGCGCGGTCCCACGCCCGATGCAGACCCAGCGCCGCGGCGAGGTTGGCGGTGAAGGACTTGTCGACGTCATCGGCAACCGCTACACCCGGACTCTTGGCCGGGATGCGGGCAGCCTTGAGGACGGCCGACCCGTCACCCCACGCCGCGATCGCCTTGCAATGGCGGAAGGCCTCCTGAAGCAGGACGACGAGCTTGATGTCGACGGCTGTCGTGCCTCCGGCCACCACGAGAGCGTCGAACTCGATGGAACGCGCGGTGGCGAACGTCCGATCAACGGTAACCGAGCGTCGACCCGACTTCAGGACACCTCCGACCGGTGCGATCACCAGCGCGATGACACCAAGAGCCGCAGTCGCCTTCACCAGCTTGGCCACGCCGGCGAGGTCGGAGCCTGAATCGGCGACGATGCCGATCTTGCGCCCATCGACACGTCCCGGTTCGGCAAGGACCTGGACCAAGGCCGGCGACACCACGACGTCCTGCGGCGGCGTGCCCTTTGGTGCGGGCAGACCTAGGCCGGCTGCCACCTGCTGGCACAGATCGGTATCGACGTTGGCCAGGACCTCCAGCTGACGTTCCTTGATGGCCTGTTCGTATACCTTGCCGAGCTCGAAGGTGAAGGCCTCGACCACGTGTGCCTTCTCCAGCGTCGTCAGACTCTGGTAGAACATCGCCGGTTGCGAGAAGTGGTCGTCGAACGAGGCGGGCTGCGCCCTCACCACGGACCCCTCGACGTGTCGCGGCGTCTGTACGTAACCACCGTGTTCCTCGTCCGCCAACAATGGCTCGTTCCCGTCGATGCTGTTCGGGTGATACGGCGCTTCGCCGGTGTGAATCGCGGTCTGGTGCATGCCGTCCCGCAACATGTCGTTGACCGGGCAGTGCGGTCGATTGATCGGCAACTGAGCGAAGTTCGGACCACCCAGGCGCGTCAACTGCGTGTCGAGATAGGAGAACAGCCGAGCCTGCATCAGCGGGTCGTTGGTGACTTCGATACCCGGTACCAGATGCCCGGTGTGAAAGGCGACCTGCTCGGTCTCGGCGAAGTAGTTGGTGGGGTTGCGGTTCAACGTCATCTTCCCGATGAGCTGCACCTGCACGAGTTCTTCTGGCACGATCTTCGTCGGATCAAGCAGATCGATGCCTTCGAAGCTGTCCGTGCCGTCGTCGGGCATGACCTGGATGCCCAACTCGTATTCCAGGAAGGCGCCGGCCTCGATGCCGTCGGCCATGTCACGGCGGTGAAAGTCCGGATCGCAGCCGGCCGCGATCTGCGCCTCCTCCCACACCAGCGAATGTACGCCGGCCAGCGGCTTCCAATGGAACTTCACCAAGCTGGTCTTGCCCTTGGCATTGACGAGCCGAAAGGTATGGACGCCAAACCCTTCCATCGTCCGGTAGGAGCGCGGAATACCGCGGTCGCTCATGTTCCAGAAGACGTGGTGGGTGGCCTCGGTGTGCAGTGACACGAAGTCCCAGAACGTGTCGTGCGCGGACTGCGCCTGCGGAATCTCGCGGTCGGGTTGCGGCTTTCCGGCGTGGATGACGTCGGGAAACTTGATGCCGTCCTGGATGAAGAACACCGGGATGTTGTTGCCCACCAGGTCGAAGTTGCCCTCGTCGGTGTAGAACTTCACCGCGAAGCCGCGAGTGTCGCGGACGGTATCGGCCGACCCGCGTGACCCGAGCACGGTCGAGAAACGGGTGAAGACTTCGGTTTTCGTGCCCTTCTTCCCCAGGAAGGCGGCCTTCGTGAACGCCGACGCGTTGCCGTAGGACTCGAAGATGCCGTGGGCGGCGGCGCCGCGGGCGTGAACGACCCGCTCCGGGATGCGTTCGTGGTCGAAGTGGGTGATCTTCTCCCGCAGATGAAAGTCCTCCAACAAGGACGGGCCCCGGGGGCCGGCCTTCAAGGAGTGATCGGTGTCAGGCAAGCGCACGCCTTGCGCGGTGGTCAAGTACGTACCGGACTGGGCCCGAGAATCGGTATCAGGGTTTTGCCCGTTCGTGACTCCGGTCGGGCTGGCGGGCTTGGGGGCGGACTGGTCTGGCTTGCGGGACGGCATGAAGGGCTCCTATGAACGGCATCGTGGCGGATTGTCGCCATGGGCTTGCACGGCGCAGTCTACACCGTCCCCGATCTCTTACCCCGAAGGCGCCGGGGCCACGCCTGCCAATTCGGCCGACACTTGCCGGGCTTGCGCGGTACCGGGCCCCGCACGGAGTTGAATCGGACTCCAGGTGTCACCGATGTTTTCGCGGGTATGTAGCTAGGGTGACTGCCACGAAGATGACCGAAGACGAGCAGGTG
>JAOPWT010000053.1 GCA_025965555.1 Mycobacterium sp. | reverse complement strand
TGACTCGTCGGCTCGGCAAAGATGTCGAGCATGGCAGGCACGAACGCCCGCAAGTCCTGGGGCCCTCGACTCGTGACGAGATTGCGATCCCGCACGACCTCGCGGTCAAGCCAGGTGGCACCGGAATTGATCACGTCGTCGCGGATGCCCGGCCACGAGGTCAGGGTCCGCCCCATGAGCAATCCCGCCGACGCGAGCACCCATGGACCCTGACACAACGTGACGATTGGCTTGCCGCTGTGGTCGAAGGCCCGTACGAAATCCCGCGCGGCCGCCGACTGCCGCAGAAGATCAGGGTTGATGAAGCCGCCAGGAAGCAGCAGTCCGTCGTAGGCGTCTGGGTCGGCCTCGGTAACCACCTTGTCCACGCCGACCCGGCTGGCGGGCATGTGTAGGTTCACCCCACGGATCCGGCCTTTGCGCAGTGACACGATGTCGACTTTCGCGCCGGCCACCTGCAAGGCACGCAGCGGAACCACCAGTTCGACCTTCTCGAAGCCATCGGCTGCCAGCACCGCGATCTTCCGCCCTGCTAGGCGTCGTGTGTGACATCATCCTCCTGTCAGTGTCCTGGCGCTCAAAGCGCCGCTTGACCTTTCGAGTGCCAGCTGGCTGCTCAACCGACCCTGTGGCGTACTCACTCGGCTCGTCGGCCCTACGTCAGCGCGCCTGCCCTGCTACGCCGGGACCGATGCGCGGCCGCTCCCATAGTTCCCAGGCCAACCGAACGCACCCGATGCCGGTGAGCAAGCCGAGCGCCGCGATCGCGGGCATGCGTAACAGCGCTGGCAAGGTCGCCGCGGCGGCCAACCCGCTCGCGGTGCGGTCGATGGGGATCTGCCGGTGGTCGCGCCATCGGTAGGCGACATCACCTAGGTAGAACAACGCCATACCCCCGGCGAGTGCAATGGCTGGCAGTAACGGCAGCGGGGCGGTGGCGTGTTCGACGGTGACGTGGGCGCCGACGGCGAACAGCATGATTCCGGCGACCAGCGGCAGATGCAGGTAGCTGTAGGCGTCGCGCGCGAGATTGGCCCGTTCTGTACCGGTGGCCTGCTCCAGCCGCTGCTCGGCTCCGCCAGTCAGGCCGAAGTAGGTCCACCAGAATGTCGCCATGATCGCCACACCAAGGACCAGAGCGACAATCACCTCGAAACGGTGTAGATCCGTTGCGCCGGAACCTAATTCGACGATCGCTTCACCGAGCGCGATAATGATGATCGAGCCGTGGCGCGATACGAAGTATGGCGGTGAGACGCGGAATCCGCCGAGACCGAGCACGGCCGGTGTGCCGTAGTCGATCACCGCTGCGGCTACCCACAGCAGTTCGCGGCCGGGCGTGGCGACGAAGGCGGCCGCCACGATGCAGGCGGGCGCCGCGACGAAGGCCGGCGCTATCCGCCTGATGCTCTGCCGCAAATCAGCGTCCTCGTCCGACGAGTAGGCGACGAACTTCGCGACGTGAATCAACCGAACCACCAGCAGAGCGATCGCGAAGACCAGCGCCCCCGACGTGAACGCCGTGGGCAGCGCCGTTGCGGCGACGAGCATTGCGGCCATGGCCGCGATGACAACCGCCTCGTGCCAGACGCCGGCGGTGTCGAACGTGTTGATCAGCCAGGTGTAACCGACCCAGGCCCACCACACCGCGAGCAGAGCCAGCGCCGCGCGGCCGAACCCCCTCGGCGACAGATCATGCAGCATGAGCTGAGTGACTTGCGACATCGCGAAGGTGAAGACCAGATCGAAGAAGAGTTCGAGGTTGCCCTCCGACGTTGAACCCGTATGCTCACTGGAGTTTTGGCCAGCGCCGGTCACGGTATTACTCCGGCTTGTGCGAAACGCGCCCGGGGCAACGCGGCTCTCATGACGGCAGATCCTTCACCGCTCACTTCCTTCCCCGGGAGACGATGTGGTCAGCTTGCCAACGCCAGACGAACGGATGCGCCGACCCCGCAGTCGCAAGCCTCGATACGTGATTGGTCCTGGCAGGCCGAAAAAGCCCGTAGTTGGCGGCTGTTGGCGGTGAGCGGATGCGCTGTCGTGATCGACAGCGCCACCTGTTTCACCCTTTAGGGTCGAGCGGCGCGTCGTCGCTGCGCCTAGTTTGGCCGACGGTTACGCCTGCCTGCTCCGAAAACGCCGAGCCGGCCGATGACGGCGTGGTGACCCGCGCGCGGCGCTTCTGTTGACGTGATGAATTGCGGCCGACTAAACCCGGACGCACCTTCGCCGGGTTGCGCGAGTCGCTTCGCACGCATGGTTGCGTTGGGCGCTGAACAACATGTTCTGCGCCGGCGATCCCGTCCCGTGATGCCGAACCGACGTCGGACGGCTTGCACCGCTGGGCCGAGGCCACGCCGGTCGGCGGCGGGCAGCATGGCGGCCATGACTCAGAACCAGACCCTCGAAATACCAGTCCCGCGCGGTGCCACCGACGACAAGACCGGCATTGCCGTCGGCACCGGCCCGGTCGACATAGACGCCTACATCGACTTCCAATGTCCCTTCTGCAAACAATTCGAGCTGGCTTCCGGCGACGCCATCAACATGCTGCTGGACCGGCAGATGATTCGGTTCGTCCGTCACCCGATGAACTTCCTGGACGCCGCGTCGACGACTCACTATTCGACCCGTGCAGCCGCGGCGGCCGCAGCGGCGTCGGACGCGAGACGATTCCACGAGTACGCCCACACCCTGTTCGAATATCAGCCGCCCGAGGGCGGGCCGGGCCTGACAGATGACCAGCTCATCGCTCTCGGACAGACCATCGGCATCACGGATCCCTCGTTCGCCAGTGAGATCCAGGAGGGTAGATACCTTCCCTGGCCCAGCTTTGTGACTGAGCGTGCGCTCGCGCGCGGCATCGGCGGCACACCCAGCGTCTTTGTTCAGGGCGTACCGATTCCGGCCCGGGCGGATCTGATCGTGGCCGCTGTCGAGCGCGTGGCGGGCTGACGTCAGCCGCCTGGCAGTTGGGCCGCCAGCACGTCGGCCGTCTCGATCGTCGGTGTCTCCTCGAACAGGTACTCGTTCTCCTTGAGCGCCTGTGCGACCCGACCGGTCAGGTGTGCGCGCCGACCCTCTTCGTCGGGGAAGACATCGAAGATGCCGAACTCGAGCACGCTGAACCGGACTCCGAACCAGGCGGTGGTCGACGGCTCGTCTCGAACCATTTCCAGTGTGTCCTCGAGGAACTGGGCAACCTCATTCTCTTTGGTCGGCTTGGCCAGCATACGAACGAGCAATCCGACGTTCACCATGGCTGTTCTCCTCTGCGTAGGCGGGAACTGATATGCATCTCCAACTCACGCTAGGTCCGGCGGCGGCCCCACAACTCCGACACCGAGGCGCAACCGGGCCCCCGCCCATGGGCCTATCAGGACGAACGGATCGTGACTGCCGAGAAAAGCGATGCACGCTTGAGACGTCATGCCTGACAGTTCGTCGTAATCCGCGACGTCAACTGGGACGTTCGAAAGGCGACTGAAGAATGAACCCAGATCAGTCGATATCGTTGCGCTCCGGCGAGAAGATTGCCGCCCTCGGCCAGGGGACCTGGCATTTTGCCGAAAGCCCGGGGCGGTGGGCCGAGGAGGTCGCCTCGATCCGGCTCGGTATCGAGTTGGGAATGACGGTGATCGACACCGCCGAGATGTACAGCAACGGCGCGGCGGAAGCCTTGGTCGCCGAGGCGATCGCCGGACGGCGCAGCGAAGTATTTCTTGTCGACAAGGTGCTCCCGCACCACGCAACCCGCGGGGGTACCGTTCGCGCGTGCGAGGCAAGCTTGGGCAGGCTCGGCGTCGACTACATTGATCTCTACCTTCTGCACTGGCGGGGTCGCATCCCGCTCGTCGAGACAATCGAAGGCTTCGCCGAATTGAAGCTACACGGGATGATCCGCTACTGGGGCGTGAGCAATCTCGATATCGACGACATGATCGAACTGTCAGGCGTCCCGGGTGGTGATGAGGTCCAGACGAATCAGATCCTCTATAACCTGACCCGCCGCGGCCCGGAGTTCGCGCTGCTACCGTGGCTGGCCCAACATGGGATACCAACCATGGCCTACTCGCCAATCGAGCAGGGCCGGCTGCTCGAACACCCTGCGCTGCAACCGATTGCGCAGCGCCACGACGCCACTCCGGCACAGATCGCGCTGGCGTGGGTGCTTCAACACGACGGGGTCGCCGCTATCCCACGCGCCGGAACTCTTTCCCACGTTCGGCAAAACGCCGCCGCCCGAGACATCAAGCTGACCCGCAACGACCTCCATGACCTCGACCGAGCGTTCCCGCCGCCTACCCGGCCGCGCCCGCTCGAAGTTCTGTGAACGGCCCGCGTTTGATGCACACGCCCCCACTTGGGAAGGTGCATTTCACGCCGAGCAACTACGACGCGGAGACGAGACGAAGTCATCTGGTGCTGGAACACCGCGGAGGACTATCCGAGCAAGTGGGCGGCCATCGGGGCGGTTTCCAAGCGATTGGCGATGCACGCCGAGACCCTGCGCACTGGATCTGCCAGCAGATGGTCGAGGACGCAGCGTGACGGAGTTTCGTTCGAGGCTGCCGCGGAGGTCCCGGCGGTGAAGCGCCGCAACGTCGAACTTGAACTCTGTCGGCGGCAACTGAATACTGACCAGAGCGCGGCCTTGCCGACAACCGATCAGAATTCAGTTGCCGTTGACAAACAGCGAGTCACCGGTTGAGCCGGGCAGCGACAAGCTTGGGCCCAAGGGGGGCAGCGCTACCGGCTACGGCGACGCCAGCCGCGGAAACCACCGCGAGTAGTGGCCACGGTGCGGGTGCGCCGGCGGGAGTCGAGGGCGTAGGCGCCGCCGCCGGTGAATACCAGGAGGAAGAACCCGAAGCAGTACAGGATCGCGGGCTCGCCGCCGTTGCCGAAAGGGGGCAGGTACGGCGAGAACCCTTGGGGCAGATGCTTAGTGAAGTAGGCGAACGCCATCTCGCCCGACGCGACGAAGGCCGCGATGCGAGTGAAGAGTCCAACGGTGACGAGAACACCGGTGACCAGTTCGATGACGCCGGACCACCACAGCGGCCACGCACCGGCCGGTGCGGTTGGGCCCATCGGAATCGGCCAGGCGAACAGGATCGCCGAGCCGTGAAGGGCGAAGAGTATGCCGAACACGACACGGAAGAGACTCAGTACCGCCGGCGAATGAGGATTGAGTCGGGCATCCAGGTTGCGCATCATGTGGCGACCATACGACGCGACTCCTCTCGAAGGCGTTGATTGGTCACGCCACGACGTTCCGCCCGTCAGGCGGAGTTGAGGCTTACGCCCGAATGTGTTTCAACTGTTCAGAGCAGGCCAGCCGGACGGGCCGGAGTACCTGGTCCAGAGGTTTGGCCCCACGGAGTCTGCACGACGCGACCGCACGGTCGTCGGCTCTGGCCAACGGCTTTATCCACCCTCTAGGCAGCGCACAGCGTGACCTTTAGCATGCTTTCAGATTTGTAGAGCGGGCCGGTGGTCCACATCCCTGCCAACCGGAACATCGGCTGGAAAGGTGGCACACGGTGCTGCTTCGGCAAATCCATCCGGCCGGCCGGAGGACCCGCCAGCCTCACCGGAGCCTTTGCTATTGGCAGGCAATCACAGATGCCGGCTGGCGGCAAGCGCTGATGGGTGTCTGCGGTGGCGACATGGGTGGGGCCATTTTGGGAGGGATCAGCCGCTTACCGCGACCGCACCTCGCTGAACTCCGACCGGGATCTCGACAAGCAGTGACGTCCCGCTTCCGGGCTGACTCGAGACCGCCATCTTTCCCCCGAGCGCTTCGACACGGTCGATGAGACCGGTGAGTCCAGATCCATTGGCTGAGTCGGCTCCCCCGATTCCGTCGTCGCGGACCGAGAGGTGGAGGGTGGCATCCCCGGCTTCGGCGCGCA
>JAOPWT010000008.1 GCA_025965555.1 Mycobacterium sp. | reverse complement strand
CGTCTGCCATTCACGCGTCGTCCCATCGTCCGACGATGAACTGTTGTCTTTTCAGCTAACTGGTGTCCGCGCGCGACACCAACTTGCGATTTTCCTCTTGAGCACCCGTGACGTGCGGTAGCGTCCGAGCCACGCGACGTCGCGCAGCACATGACTCGGAGATTGCCCATGGCAAACCATCGGATGCCGAAGAAGCACAGGGCGCGCAGGACGATGCTCGCCGGGATCGCGGCCGCGGGGTTGTCCGGCGCGCTGGTATTCGGGCACGCGACCGACACCACGGCGATGCTGCAGCTCGCCAACACCGTCATCGGCATTGGCGGTCAGGGTGACCCGATGAGTGCACACGTGCCCGCCAAGCTGAGTGACACCGTGGTTCCCGGTACCTACGGCTATTTCCCCGTGCTGTACCCGGCCACCGTCGAGCTGGCCAAGAGCCGCGACATCGCCGTCCCGATCGTGGACGGGTACCTCACCAGTCCCGACGGCGCTAGCCAGCAGTTCCTCATCGTCGCGGGCTACTCGCTGGGCACCCTGGCTGCCGAGCAGGAGAAGCGAAATCTGCAGAAGCTCACCGACGACGCTGCACCGTCCCGGGATCAACTGAGCTTCGTGATGATCGCGTCGCCGTTCGCGGCCAACGGCGGCATTTACGGACGGTTCCCCGGCGTCTCGATCCCCTTCATCACCGACGCGATGGGCTCGGCCCAGCCCTCGCGGTACGACACCACCTACAGCGCACTGATGTACGACAGCTACGCGGACTTCCCCGCCTACTTCAACCCGATCTCGCTGCTGAACTCCGCGCTGTCGATCCGCTACGGCCATCCCGACGCGTTCTACGACCCGATCGATCCGGCCACTTCGCCCCGATACGTCACTGAGGCGCCCAACTTGTCCAACGACGGGCACGACACCTACATCCTGTACTACAACGACCACCTGCCACTGTTCGGTCCGCTGCGCGAGTTGGCGTCGTTGACACAGACCTCCGCCTTCACCGAGCCGCTGATCAGTGCCATCGAGCCCCTGTTCCGAGTGCTGGTGGACATGAGTTACACCGACCGCGTCAATGCGAATCCCACTGCAGTGGTGCCTTTCTCGTTGATCACGCCGCCGCAGAAGGTCATCGAAGCTCTCGAGGCCGTACCGGGCGCGCTCGCGCAAGGGGTGGCGAATCTGGTCTCCGGCGGCCACGCGCCGGTGACCCTTCCGAACCCCATCGGCAATCTCGAACAGGGCACCACGCCGCAGCCGACGGCACCGCAGGTCCAGAGCGGCCAGGCGCGCATATCGCTCGCCCCAGCACCCCAGCAGAATGCGCCCCAGCGGGACGTGCCCGCGCAGAAGCTCGACGAGGAGCCGGTGACGAAGCCGGTCGATTCGCCCGCCCCGACCGGCCCGACGACGTCGCCCGTGGCGTCCGTGACGTCAACGGGAGACGGTTTGCATCCGACGCTGACGTCGAAAGGCAACAAGTTCACGCCAGGCACCGAGGGCTCGAAGGCGCAGAGCACTGGTGCCGACGACGGCGCCCCCGTTACCAGCACGACTTCCACGACACCGACTTCCACGACACCGGCCGCCACCACGAACACGGTCGGCGCGACAGACCCCGCCACGAAGGACCAGTCCGCCGACAAGACCGGCGACTCGGGCACCGCCGCGGCCGCCTGAGCCGCGCTCCACACCGACGACGTGGACGCTCACCCGGCTAGCGTCGCCAGGATGAGCGGGCCGAGTCCGAGGCGGGCGACCGAGGACGACCTCGACGGGATCAACCGACTGGTCGTGGCGGCCTTCGGCAAGTACGTCGAACGGATCGGCAAGCCGCCCGCGCCGATGACGGCCGACTACGCCGAACTGCTTCGGACGTCGCGAGTCTGGGTGATCGAGCACGAGCGCGAGGTCGTCGGCGTGCTCGTCACGCAGGTTCAGCCCGACCACCTGCTCCTCGACAGCATCGCCGTCACACCGACCGCGCAGGGTGCCGGCCACGGGCACACCCTGCTCGAACGGGCCGACCAGGACGCTCGCGAACTGGGCCTACCGGAGATCCGGCTGTGCACGAACGAGGCCATGTCGGAGAACATCGAGTTCTATCCCCGGCGCGGCTTTCACGAGACGGGACGTGGCATTCAGGACGGTTATCACCGAGTATTCTTCGCCAAGGCGCTGTAGCGCTACTTCTCGAGGGTGAACTGGTTGACGTCGATGTAGCCGACCCGGAACATGTCTGCGCAACCGGTCAGGTAGCGCATGTAGCGGTCGTACACCTCCTGTGATTGCACCTCGATTGCCTTGTCCAGGTTGGCTTTTAGGGCTTCCGACCAGAGGTCGAGCGTCCTGGCGTAGTGCGGCTGCAATGACTGCACCCGCGTCACCCGGAAGCCGCCCGCAGTGGCCCGCTGCTGCACCATCGGGATCGTCGGTAGCCGGCCGCCGGGGAATATCTCGGTCCACATGAACTTCAGGAACCTCGCGAAGGTGAACGTCAACGGCATTCCGCGCTCGCGCATCTCGTCGGGGTGCAATCCAGTGATGCTGTGCAACAACATGATTCCGTCGTCGGGCAGTACGTCGTTGGCCATCTTGAAGAACGCGTCGTAGCGGTCGTGGCCGAAGTGCTCGAAGGCGCCGATCGACACGATGCGGTCGACGGGTTCGTCGAACTGCTCCCACCCCTGCAGCAGCACCCGCTTCGATCGCGGACTGCCCGAGGCCGCGAACACCCGCTCGACGTGGTGGGTCTGGGTCTTGCTCAGCGTGAGGCCGATGACGTTGACGTCGTAGCGTTGCACTGCGCGCATCATGGTGGAGCCCCAGCCGCATCCGACGTCGAGCAGCGTCATGCCGGGTTCCAGACCGAGCTTGCCGAGCGCCAGGTCGATCTTGGCGAGTTGCGCCTCCTCGAGCGTCATGTCGTCGCGCTCGAAGTAGGCGCAGCTGTAGGTCTGGCTCGGATCGAGGAACAGCCGATAGAAGTCGTCAGAGATGTCGTAGTGGGCCTGAATGTCGTCGAAGTGCGGCTTCAGGTCGTGCTCGTCCGGCATCGATGCCTCCTGTGTGCTCGCCAAGAGCCTAGGCCACGTTTGATAACAGAGCAGTCGCTCTGTTACCTTTCCGACATGCCCCGGCCCCGCATCCACGACCGCGACACGGTTCTGGACGCCGCGGAATCGCTTGCCGTGCAGACGGGTCCGGCGGGCGTCACCACGCGTGCGGTCGCGGCCGCCGCCGGTGTCTCGAACGGGGCGATCTACCACAGCTTTCGCTCCAGGGGCCATCTCGTCGCGCAGACCTGGCTGCGCGCCGCCCGTGGTTTTCTCGACGTGCAGAGCGACCTCGTCGAATCGGCACTCGCCGAACCGGCCGCCGACCCGGTCGAAGCCGTCGTCGCGGCCGCCGACGCACCCGCAGTCTTCTTCAGCCTCCATCCCCGATCGTCGCGACTGCTACTTCGGGTCAACCGTGATCAGCTGCTCGGCGAAGATCTACCCGAAGACGTCGCCGCCGCCCTGGCCGCGCTGGACCGGGAACTGATCGAGCTGATGATGCGCCTGTCGCTGCATCTGTGGGGTCGCAGGGATGCCGCCGCCGTCGACGCGATCACCCTGTGCATCGTTGATCTGCCTACCGCGATCCTGCTGTCACGCAATCGAATTGCGGACGCGTGGGCGCGGGAGCGCCTCAAGTCGGCGGTGCGTGCAGTGCTCGCCGACAGCCCGCCGCCAGGCACCTCGAAAACCCTCAAGGAGTGAGCTAGTGACCATTACCGTGACCTATACCGACACGATCGCCGTCCTGAACCTCGGCGACGACGAGAACCGCTTCTCGCTCGGCTTCCTCGACGAGATCGACGGCCGCCTCGACGACATCGCGTCCTCGGGTGCAGGCGGACTCGTCACCACCGGCACCGGCAAGTTCTACTCGAACGGCCTCGACCTCGACTGGCTCCTGGCGCACGGCGATCAGATGCAGTTCTACGTCGGTCGCGTGCACGCGCTCTTCGCCCGTGTGCTGACGCTGTCGATGCCGACGGCGGCCGCACTCAACGGCCACGCCTTCGGTGCCGGAGCCATGCTCGCCATCGCGCACGACTATCGCGTCATGCGCGTCGACCGCGGTTTCTTCTGCTTTCCCGAGGTCGACATCCGCATCCCGTTCACGCCTGGCATGGCCGCGCTGATCCAGGCCAAGCTCACCCCCGCGGCCGCCGTCGCCTCGATGACCACCGGGCGCCGCTTCGGTGGCGTCGACGCGCTGCGGTTCGCGATCGTCGACGCCACCGCAGCCGAAGACGCCGTCACCGATGGTGCGGTCGGGCTGCTCGCGCCACTAAGCGGCAAGGACGCAGGCACCCTCGGCGCCATCAAGAACACGATGTACGGCCCGGCGGTCGCCGCGCTCACCACTAGTCAGGAGTGACCCTGGCTTCTCTGCACTTGTCAACTGGCCAGTTCACCCGGCAACAACCGTGATTCGGGTCCTGCTGTCGAAGTTGTTGCGGATCTTGTAGGCCGGCGCGCACTGCAGGTTGACGTCGAGGAAGACGTCCAGCATGCCGATACACCGCCTCGATGACATTGAAGCCGACCTCATCGCGCGACGCCAGCGAGCCGACGACGACGGCTGGCAGGGGGAAATCGAGGGCATCGAACTCACCCTGAACTTTCTTCGCGACAAACGCGACAACGTCATCGGTCGGCTCCGCCGGTCACACGATTTAGGAATCCCGACCCCGGCTCCTCGCAACCGTCTGGCGTAGGCCGTGCAACACCGCCACTCGGCGTTAGGCCACCGAATGCCCGGCCGGGCGGGCCGCCGCCTTTAAGCCTGAGGGCGCATCTTCGGGTCCACGTTGAGCAATGGGCAACGGACACACGCGTGTTCGTGAATGCACGGCGTGGCGTACGGCCGACCGCAGTTGCCCAGCTCGACCTTCCGCATGTCGAAGTGAGCTGGGAAGTCTGCCCACTCGTCGTCGGTGACGTGCGGGTATTCCTCGGCCGGGCGGATGGTGCGGCGGCGTTGCAGGTGGGCCTGGTAGTGCCGGATCACGTCCTCGCCGAACACTGCCTCTGGCGACGTCAGATATCGCAACTGTCGGAATGCTTATCTGTAACGGTGTCACCGACGCTGCGAGACCTCGAACAACCTCGCTGGTTCGTGATGCGGTGAAGCTCGGCGGCCGGGCTGTGGATGGTCAATGAGATCAATGGGTCGACCGAGTTCGCTGAGCTGCGGCAGAGGGCGTTCAGCCTGCGTTGAGGCCAAGCACACGCTGCTCAAAGAGGTCGGCGCCGCGGGCCGCCCCGCCGGTGGCCGCGAAACCTGCCGCCACCCGTCTCGCACCGTCTGCCAATGTCATCGCTTCTCGCACCTTCGTGCGCAGCCGCGGCGGTGACAGTTTCTTGGCCGGTAGGCGGGTGCCGCACCGGGCTACCTCGACACGCCGTGCGACCTCGAATTGGTCGCGCCCGTATGGCACGACGCACACCGGTACGCCACGGGCGAGCGCCTTTTGAGTCGCGCCCATCCCGCCGTGCGTGATCGCACACACTGCACGGTCCAGGACGACGCCGTGTGGGACGAACCGGCACACCGTCGCATTGGGCGACATCGTCACCTCGTCTGGTAGCCCGGCCGGCAGGGTCGCGACTACATGCACTGGCTCATCGGCCAACGCGGACATCGCGACCGCAACGAGGTTGGCGTCGTCCTGTTTCTCCGACGACGTCGTGACGAGAACGATTGGCCGGTCGATCGAGGCCAACCAACCGGGGTCGGCGTCCGGCTCTGGATCAAGCACGCCGGGCCCGATCATCTGCACCGCATCGCCCCAATCGGTTTGTGGGTACTGGAGCGGCTTGCCGCTGGCGACCAGCATCAGCGGCGCCCGGCGCAGAAACTCGTCGATCGACGCGACGGGCCGCACGTTGACGTCTGTGCGAATCCCGTTGATCGGCGGCAGCATTCCTCTCTCGAGAGTGCCCACCACCGCAGTCTGCACCGCGGCATCGCGCAGTCGGCCTAGCGCACCCGACAGTGGTTTGAGACCCAGCCCAAACGGTGGCACCCCGGGCGATCGTAGTGGCGGCGTGTAGGGCGAAAAACACGCCCATGGGATGTCGCCAGCCTCGGCCGCCGACAGAGCACCCCAGCAATTCACATCGACGAGCAACGCGTCAGGATGAACACGCGCAACCGCATCGGCGAGATCGGCGACTTCGTGCACTGCGCGCCGGCCGAACACCGCGACCGACAACTTGAGCGCGGCACGAGGATTGGTTGCCTTCCAGTCGTCCTGCTCGATCCCCTCGATGCGCGGGTCGATCGCGTCCGTGGTGAAGCCGAGCCTTTGGCCGATCTCAACACCGGTGGAAAGTGTGCGCACATGGACCGTATGGCCACGGCGGGACAGCTCTGACAGCAGTGCGCTGATCGGCAACAGGTGGCCAAGTGCGGGCGAGGTATAGGCCAGTATCGTTGCCATCTCTTTCCACCCCTCGCGGCTGCTCAATTGATTTCGTTGACCATCTGGCGTGCCTCATCGAGTCGGCCGCCGGCGTCGAGTTCTTCGCAAAGCTCGAGGTACTGCTTCGCCAGGTCGGCGTAGCCGTCCGGGTTGCCTTCCGCCTTGGCCAGCAGAGCGCGCGATTTCAACCACCACAGGTCTAGTGCGGGAATGCCGGGCCGCCGGGCCTGCCACTGGTCAACGATTCGGTGCGCCTCGATCAGATCATCGAGGCCTCCCCCATCGATGAGAAGCTCGACAAGGGCCTCGCTCGGACAGCCGACAAAGACTCGACTGCCGCTACCCATATGCAGCGAAACCATGGCACGAAGGTCGTTGATTGTTTCATCCCGTTGCCCTTTGCGGGCGGCATCGATTGCCAGATCGGCGCCAATGATCGCCAGCGCGAAGGTGAACACCCTGTGCTTCTGGATGGTTGCGCGCGCGCGTTCGAGCACATCGATTGCCTCGTCGTGTAATGGTTTCTCCGCGCGCAGCAGTGCAGTGCCGTAGGCCCACTGTGCGGCGATGATGCCGAAGATGTCACCGAACGACTCTGCGCGCCGCATCACATCGCGCATCTCGTCCACCAGGTCGTGAGCCTGGTACATGCCTACTGCCGCGAAGGTGGCCCAGTAGGCCAGCACCGCTGCATAGCTGACGGGCGGGAGCACACGCGCTTGCTCGTTTCCCTCTCGGAGATGCCGTCGGCCCTGCTCGGAGTCGCCGAGGCAAATCTCGATCATGCCACGAAGTGTGTCGGCAATCGCGAGCTCGACTGTCAGTTCTTCATGAGGCAGTGCCAGTATCGCGTCGATCACCCGTAGCGCGGCGTCGAAGTCGCAGCTGGCGAACCGTGCATATGCCAGCGAGATGAGGATGATGCTCTTGGTCGCCGCGTCGCAGTCAGTGGCGCCGACCATCTCCTCGAGCTCCGATGCCAGCGCCGCGGCCTCCGGCACGCGGTTGTCGTTGACCGCGCACGACCAGATGCGTCCGGCCGTTCCGATCGCGAGCGACGTCAGGTCACCGGTTTGCATTGTCAGGTCACGAAACTCGCGGTAGCGCTCGTCGGTGTCGACGTCATCGCCGACGAAGAATGTTGTGGACATCAGCATGGTGCGTGGCGCGATGCGCATGGCGATGAGGTCATCGTGGTCATCAGGTAATTGGTCGGCGATTGTGCGTGCGCTCTCCCATTGTGTGCGTGCGGCGGCGAGATCGCGAGGCCGAAGCCATTCCGCCGCGCGCAGGTGCCAGCGGTACGCCTCGGCGAGTTCGCCGGCCGCCTCCAGATGGGTGGCGATCAGCGCCGCAGTCTCGTCGGCGGCGGCAACGGCGTCGCGCGCCTCGATGGCGGCGGCGAGCCTGCGGTGGGCCTGCGCGCGAGTGGTGCTCAATTGTGATTCGTAGGCCACCGTGCGCACCAGCGGGTGGTGGAAGCAATAGCGTTGTTGTGGAACACATTCCGTTTGGTCGATCAGTTCGGCCGACACCAGCTCGGCCATCCGAGCGGACTCGGTTTCCGGTAGCAGGGCGTGCAGCGTGTCGACGTCGAAATGGGTACCGATTACCGCTGCAGCGTTCAGAATCGACTTTGTTTCAGCGGGCAGCCGATCGATGCGGGCCGCAAGCACGGCCTGTACCGTAGCCGGGACGGCGATTTCGTCGACATCGCCCATCTGGCGGTAGCCACCACGATTCCCCGATAACACACCCGTGCCGGCGAGGTCGCGGACGATCTCCTCGATGAAGAATGGGTTGCCTACCGCCGCAACTGCGATCCGCTCGGCCAGGTGCGCCAGCGAGGGGTCGTCCCCGAGAATTTGGCCGACCAGGCGCACTGCCATTGAATCGGTCAGTGGCTGCAGCGTGATCGTCTGACCCGAATGATGATGCAGCGCACCGTCAAACTCTGGTCGGTAGGTCGTGACGAACATCGACGTCGTCGCATTGAGTGTGGCAGCGAAATCAGCAAGGACGTCGTCGCTGGGCGCATCGATCCAATGGGCGTCCTCGAGTACGAACACGGTTCGCGCGGAGCGTGCCAGGACAGCCTGCGCCATCACCTCGACCAGCCGGCGGCGTCGGCCATCCACGCTGACCTGTAGTGGGGGCGCATTGCTGTCGGCGATGCCCATGACCTCGAACAGGATTTGCGCGTCGGCAGAGTCCGGTGTGAGCCGCCCTTCGCACTCCTCGGCCGTGTGGTCGCGGGCCGCGGTGGCGCTGAGCCCTTCCACCTTGAACATGGCGCGCAGAATGCGCGACAACGCCCGGAACGCGATCGAAATGGTGTGGGCTTCGCAACGGGCAAGGACGACCTCGGTGTCGCTAGCCGCAGCGATTGCGGCGAACTCACTAATCAGGCGACTCTTACCGACGCCGGGTGCGCCAACAATCCCAACGAGGCAGCCGTGGTTGGCATCGGACACGTCTCGCAGCCGAATTAATTCGGCGTCGCGACCCAGCATCAGACCTTCATTGCGGCCCAATACCATCCGGTCGGATTCGACGGAGAGGAGTTGTCGTGCGGGCACGGGCACGTCGGCGCCTTTGATTGCGATGTCTTCGACGGACCCGAGCCGGGTGGCGCCTTCAACGAGGCGCGCTGTGGAGAGCGAACACAGAACTCCGCCCGGAGGGGCGGCCGCCTCCATACGTTGCGCCATGCCGACGGGATGGCCGACTGCGGTGTATCTGCCTGGACCTGAGCCGATTTCGCCCACGATCACTTCACCAGAGTTCAGACCGACGCGAATCTGCAAGGCAACACCATCACGGCGAAGCACCTCGGCTGCAAGTTCTTTGGTGACGGACTGAATTTCCAACGCCGAAATGCACGCCCGCAGCGCATGATCCTCCAGCGCCACCGGCGCGCCGAATAGCGCCATCAAGCCGTCACCGGTGAACTTGTCAACGGTTCCCTGATAGCGCTGCACCACGGCGCAAGCGCGGTTGAACAGCTCGTTCATGATCTCTTGGAGTCGCTCCGCGTCCAGCGCCGCCGCAAGCTTCATCGAGCCGACAACGTCGACGAACAGCACCGTGACCTGCTTGTGTTCGCCCGTCGCCGATCTTGGAGAGACCGGGGAGCCGCACACATCGCAGAAGCGAGCCTTCGCGCGCAGGTCGTTACCGCACGACCCACACCGATCGGTGGCCTCACTAACCGGACTAACCATCCGCCGATCTTTCCTACGCAGTCAATTGTCCCCATGATGGCGCATGCCGCGACAGAGCGGCCTTTAACTGGGAAACCTGCCTCGATAAGCTGCGCTGTGACTCGTCAGAAGAGCCCGGAGTGACCGGTGCGACACCACGGCCCGGCCGAAACCGGTTGCGCGGTGAGTCGTCGGACCCGACAAGTCCCCTGCGGCCTGGTTCTACCGGAAATCCTGGGTTATATGTGTAACGGAGGAGCCGAGCTAGCGAAATCTACACATGTCACCAACGGGATGAGCAGCAGAAACAGCCGTCTCAAGCGCGACGTTACAGATAACGGTGGCTCTCCTCAGCGCAATGTTCTGCGGCCGATCGCATCCAACCCACCAGCAGCTCCACCTCAACGCGACCTGCTTGGTCCCAGGCCACATCCAGCAAGCCAACAACCGCCACCACCGCAACAAGTCATACGCGTAAGACTTGGACGTCAGCGGACTTCCGTCCGCCAACGTCAACTCACTTAATAGACGCAGATGCTCTCGAGTGGCCGACCATCGACGTCCACGATGAACCGCGGAACCCCGTCCGAGTTTCGGCGTACCCTGCCGGTGGCAGGCAGCCGGACGCGGCCCTCGCGAATCGATTTCCGCAGCTCCATCCCGAACCCCCCAGCCCCATTGAAGTACACCCTCGGCTCGCTAGTGCAGTCAACAGTTCCGGATCCCGAGTGGCCTGACAGCCGTCAACTCGCCGGGTACTCGCGCCGCAGCAGGTCGTAGAACGCAAAGGCGGGCACGCCGAGGGCGGCGGAAAGGCCTGCGGCGTATTCACGGG
Organism: Mycobacterium sp.; assembly: GCA_025965555.1. Taxonomy (GTDB): domain Bacteria; phylum Actinomycetota; class Actinomycetes; order Mycobacteriales; family Mycobacteriaceae; genus Mycobacterium. The sequence continues at coordinate 887 of JAOPWT010000008.1, read as the reverse complement.
CGATGTCCAGTCCGTCGGACTTCTCGTCGAACGTGCCCGTCAGATCGATCGCGATCCGGCACCCGAAGGTATCGGTGACGGCTTCGCCGTCGACCTTGGCCTCGAGGACACCACTGGGCAGGGGCAATGACTCGACGGCGGCCCGGACGTCGTCAGCCCGGGCTCCCATATCGACGTAGACCGACACGAATGCATCCATTTGACTCAATCATCGCGGGCGACAGGAAACCCGCCAACTCTGGACCTCTCGGTTGCCTCGTGTTCACGTGATGGTCACGAGGTCACAGCGCCGACGGCCGTCCAAAACTCGCCAGCACGCCGGGTGAGTAGAGTGCGCGAAGGCGCTCTCCAGTCGGCTCCACACCACCGGCGGCCACCAATTCGTCATCCAGCGCAAGGACATTCACCTCGTGCAACGGGAACGGCACGTGCGAGTTGGGCACCCACCACGTGCGGCCGCCCTTGCGGGTGTGCGCGCCCCATCGCGCCGTCAGCCAAATCTCCAGCGGCGTTGGCTCGACGGGTGCGCCGACCTCGACGGTGACCCGACACCGCAACCCGTGTCGGGGCAGCCGTCGCACGCTCTCGTAGGAGATGCGGTCGCCATCGCGGGTCAGCCGCATCTTCGCCCATGTGTATGGCACGCCCATCCCGATTCGAGTCGCAGGCACCACGGCCAGCCGCGACGTCTCCAACGACCGGAAGAGCACGCCGTGATGGCCCGCGTCGTCGGTCGAGTAGAGCCGGACGTTGGTCTCGAGGAACCGCCCGTAGTAGGGGATCGGTCGTGGGATTCCCAGCGCCACCTCGCTCATGGCGAACAGGACCAGCCCGACATACGTCATCCCGTCGGCGAACACGTCGGGCATGGTGCCCTGCGGGAACAG
>JAOPWT010000631.1 GCA_025965555.1 Mycobacterium sp. | reverse complement strand
TCTAGCCGGATCGGCGTCGGTTCGTCGATCAACACGCCCAACACGCCTCGGCCCTGCGGCAAGGGCCCGATCTTCTCGCGGGTGGGTTCGTCTATGCCTTCGTAGATGAACTCAATGAGCTCGTGGTCGGTTCCACGCACGCCGAGCGCCCCGTAGCGCGCGTCGATCAACTCGATCGCCGTGTGCACGATGGTGCGAAGAGTGACGGCCAATTCCAGACCCGACGTGACGGCCAGCACGGCTGCGACGAGTCCGTCGAGGCGGTCACGCCCCTCGACGATCTGCTCGACGCGATCCTGGACTTCGGTGAGCAGTTCGCGCAGATGCAACGCAGACAACGTGTTGCGTTGCGGAGGCGAGCCGTCGTCTCGGCGGGCCTGCAGGGGATCGGTCACACCTTCATGGTGTCACCGTTGGGCTGCCGAGTGTCCGAGCACGGATTATTCGTCCGAGGCGTGGGAACGATCGAGTTTGGAGACGAAAATTGCGGCCTGTGTTCGGCGTTCCATGCCCAACTTGGCCAGCAACCGCGACACGTAGTTCTTGATGGTCTTTTCGGCGAGGAACATACGGGCCGCGATCTGTTTGTTCGTGAGCCCCTCTCCAAGGAGGTTCAGCAGGACGCGTTCCTGGCTGGTAAGTCCCGACAAGGGATCGGAGCGATCCGCGACACCGCGCAGCCTCGCCATCAACGCGGCGGCGGCCCGATTGTCGAGTAACGACTTGCCTGCCCCGACTTCTTTGATCGCCTTGGCAAGTTCCATGCCCTTGATGTCCTTGACGACGTAGCCGCTCGCCCCTGCCAGGATGGCGTCGAGCATGGCTTCGTCCGAGGTGAACGAGGTCAACATCAAGCAGCGCAGGTCGGGCATCTTGGACAAGAGGTCACGACATAGCTCGATCCCGTTGCCGTCGGGTAGCCGAACGTCGAGCACGGCGACGTCGGGCGCGAGAGCGGGTATCTGTGCCATCGCGTGGGACACCGAGCCGGCTTCGCCGATGACCTCGAGTTCGGGATCGGCAGTGAGCAGGTCGGTCAACCCGCGCCGGACGACTTCGTGATCATCGACCAAGAAAACCGTGACCATGGCGAGCCCTTCTGACGACGGAGCGCGAATGCCGGCGCTGTCGACGGCATCCACCGGTGGATGTGCCCATCATCCACTCGTCCTCGTCACAGGTGTTGACGGCTCACGAAGAGAGCGGAGCAGGTCGTACTCTGGAGCACCGCGCTGCCTGAAGGTCCGGCGAGTTCAGCGACGCCGTGGTCACCAGCGCCCATCACCACCAACTGGATCGAATCCGATTCCTTGGCCAGATGATTGAGCAGGCCGCCATGGACCACGACCGAGCTCACCTCGAGCTCCGGGTGGCGCTGCACCCACGGTTGGAGACGACGTTCGAGTCGCGCGTGCAGATCACGGTTCCCGTCGGAGATGATCGCGGAGGCGTGAATGTCACTGAACCTCGACTGCCATGCGACCACCGCTTGCAATCGCATCCCGCGCAGCCGAGCCTCTTCGACGGCCGCCTGTAACACCGCTCCGTCGTCGGGGGAAGTGCCCAGGTATGCGAGGACCGCGCCACGATCAGACATGGGCGGACAATCCCCCTGCCCCCGGATGATGGCCACCGGGCTGTGCGCGGAGGAAGCCAGGAATTTTGCCGTCGAGCCGACGCCGCCCGGCGCGGAATGCGCGAGACCGACTGCGCCCACGCAGATCATCGCTGCCGACCGGGACGCGTCGAGCAATGCGCGGACCGGGGGGCCTTGGACGATCTCCACCTCGACCTTGACCGGCTGCTCCATCGACTCGACCGCCATCAATGCGTAGCGGATGGCTAATTCTGCGGTGGCCAGTTTTCGCGCCTCGCCCTGCGCGTCGATCTCCTTCGTGCCGTCCGGGGGAATCGCGCACGTCAGCCGGAGTGGGATGTCACGGCTGACTGCCTCGTCGACGGCCCACAGCGCCGCGCCCACAGCCGCGCGCGAGCCGTCGATGCCCACCACGACCGACGATGACGGAAGATGAGTCTCTCGCATCCGGGTTCCTTGCTTCGAAGTTCCTGGGTCTCGAGGCTAACGCCGAAACCGTTCCGGGCTCAGGGGCTTTAGTCCCTGATCGGTTGGCTTTGGTCCCTGCCCGAACGCAGGCGTCGTGAACTCGGTGGCGCGCGCCACGCCAACACGTCCTTCAATGGCCGCCGACCCGTCGCAGGTGGGGCTTGCTCGATGGCCGGTGCCTCACCGACCCGAATCAGCAGCTGAGGAAAGGCCGACGTTCCGATTAGCGCGGCGATGACGCCGCGGCCTGCGGGAAACTTGGTGATGTGGGTCAACGTGCAGGTGGCCATGCCGGCCAGAGTGCACTCCAACAACACTGTGTAGTCCCGCGCTATCGGATACCCAACGCCAAGGCTGGCTGTTGTGCAGCGACGGAGCTCGGCAGGCCAGCTCCACCGCGGCGTTGATCACCTTGGGATCCACCATCGTGTCAGGCATGTCGGCCTCCATTTCGGATGTGACGCCGACGTTGGGCGACGAAGACCTTGGGCACCAGGGCCTTGGTCCTCGGCTGCGGAGACCAAGTGCCCATGCAACCAAAAACGGGCCGGCGCCCGAGCGCCGGCGGCAAGGGACTTCTTGCCCTAGAAATTGTGGACTTTCGCCCGGTGAAAGGGCCGAAGGGCACCTGTGTAGATGTCCTGCGATGACGCACGATTCGTGACGTGCATCCAAGACCGCCGTCGGTGATCTCGGCCCGCACGACGCCGTCCCCGCTCGGCTCCGGCTCACCGCGCCCCATGACTGACCAAACGCTCACCACAGCGCGGGTATCCGCGACCCCGGTTGCCGAGGTGCTGCGGTGGCTCGACACCTCGACCGACGGATTGACCGGTGCGGAGGCCGCGGCCCGCCTCGTCCGCGACGGACCGAACGCGCTTCGCACCCATCGGGTGAGCGCGATCGCCGTGCTCGGCCGCCAACTGCGCAGCGCCCTCCTGGGCTTGCTGGCAGCGACTGCCGCGTTGTCGTTCTTCCTGGGCGATAGCACCCAGGCGAGCATCATCGGCGCAATCCTCGTCGCGAGCATTGCGCTGGGCTTCGTCAACGAATACCGGGCCGAACGTGCCACCGCTGCACTGCATTCGAGGGTGCATCACGCGGCGTTGGTACGCCGCGACGGACACTTCGTGAAGGTCGACGTTGCGGATCTGGTGGTCGGGGACGTGATACGGCTGGCGCTGGGTGAGGCCGTGCCGGCTGACGTGCGATTGATCGACGTCACCGGGCTGGAATGCAACGAGAGCATTCTCTCTGGGGAGTCGACCCCCGCTGAGAAATGGCCGCAGCAGGTGAAAATTGCTGGTGCACTGGCAGATTCGACGGACCTCGCCTTCATGGGGACGATCGTCAGTGCCGGCGACGGCATCGGCGTTGTGTACGCGACTGGAGTGCATGCCGAGTTCGGCCGGATAGCAGCCGGTTTGGGGGAGCGTCACCCCGAGACCGACTTTCAGCTGGGGCTGCGCCGATTCTCCTACTTGTTGCTGTGGGTTGCGCTCACCTTGACGGCATTCATCCTCGTCATCAACCTGCTCCTGGGTAGGCCGCTGATCGAGTCCATGCTCTTCGCACTCGCGATCGCGGTTGGCATCACACCGCAGCTGCTGCCTGCGGTGGTCAGTACCAGCCTGGCGACGGGATCGCGGCGGTTGGCGAAGCTCAAGGTTCTGGTCAAACGCCTGGTGTGCATCGAGGACCTCGGCGACATCGACGTGCTCATCACCGACAAGACCGGGACCCTGACCGAAGGTCGGATCCGCCTAATGGACGGGGTCGACGCCACGGGCGCGCGCTCCGATGCGGTCATTCGTGCCGGGCTGTTGGCCACCGATGCGGATCCGGCCACGGGGGGTGTCAGCGCCAATGCGATGGATGCCGCGCTCTGGGAGTCTCCCGAGGCGGAGCGGCTGACCAGCGGCGTGCTGTGCAGGGTCGCGACGCTTCCGTTCGACCATGCACGCAGGGCGACGTCGACCCTTGTCGACGATGCCGGACACCGCGTTCTGGTGGTCAAGGGCGCACCCGAGCAGGTGATGGCCAATTGTGTGGGGGTGCCGGATTCGGCGCAGGCCGTACTCGCGGCGTTGTTCGATGACGGCTGTCGGGTGGTAGCGGTCGCCAGCAGGCACGCACCGGAGCTCGTGGTCATCACGGCGGCCGACGAAAGCAACCTCGCCCTGGACGGATTTCTCGTGTTCGCCGACGAGCCGAAGGACGCCGCCCGGGGTTCGTTGGCCCGGCTGACCTCGCTGGGCATCGAGGTGAAGGTCGCCACGGGAGACAACCCGCGCGTCGCCGAAAAAGTTTGTGCCGATTTGGGATTGGCATCCAAGGGAACCGTCACAGGCGCTGCCTTGGAGACGCTCGATGACGCCGAATTCGAGGCGGCGACACGGAGCAATACGATCTTCGCCAGGATCTCGCCCGAGCAGAAGGCTCGGCTGGTCGTCTCCGCGCGCCACACGGGGCGATCCGTCGGGTTTCTCGGCGACGGGGTCAACGATGCGCTGGCCCTCCACGCGGCCGACGTTGGAATCTCCGTCGACACCGCCACCGACGTCGCGAAGGACGCTGCCGACGTCGTGCTCTTGGAAAAGGACCTCGGAGTGCTCGCCGATGGGGTCGCCGAGGGTCGGCGCATCTTCGCCAACACCATCAAATACGTGCTGATGGGTACGTCGAGCAATTTCGGCAACATGTTCAGTGCCGCCGCGGCATCGGCCGTGCTGTCGTTCCTGCCGATGCTGCCGAGCCAGATACTGCTGAACAACCTGCTCTACGACAGCTCACAGCTTGCGATCCCCACCGACCGCGTGGACGATGAGCAGTTGCATGCGCCCTCGCATTGGAACATCGCCTTCATCCGCCGATTCATGCTCACGTTCGGCCCGATCAGCTCGCTCTTCGACTTCCTGACCTTTGGACTGATGCTCGGCGCACTACATGCCGGGCCCGTCGAGTTTCGCACTGGCTGGTTCGTGGAATCCCTTGCCACCCAGACACTGATCATCTTCGCGATCCGGACCAGGCGGGTGCCGTTCTTCCGTAGCAGACCCAGTGGTGCGATGACACTGACGACCTTGACGGTGATCGCGGTCGGCGTCGTGCTGACCGTGTCTCCGGTGGCCGCTGCGCTGGGGTTCACGACCCTGCCATGGCAGTTCTTCGGCGCACTCGTGTTGCTCACCATCGCATATCTCGTCTTGGTCGAGTTCACCAAGAAGATGTTCTACGCCGACCCGGTGCATCTCGCCGGACAGCCGCACCGCATCCGTGGACGGGAACACCGCATCCACCGTCGTGCAGCTCGATTCAGCCACGGCGGACAGCTCAGCCGGAGGGGGACTAAAGGCCTCAGTTCGAGGACCAATGCCCCCAGGCAAATCGCTGCCCGTTCAATAGCGTCTTCATTGACCGGCTTTTCCCGGCGGCAGCCCGGCTGAAGGACGAGGAGCATCACGATGAATCGCGCCTTCCCACCCGTTTCGATCGTCGTCGGCGTCGACGGTTCGAAGGCCGCTGTGCGCGCTGCCGTCTGGGCGGTGGACGAGGCCATCAGTCGCGACATTCCCCTGCGTTTGGTCCACGTCATCACGCCGGACGCGAATGCTTACGTTCACTTGGGCGATCTGGATCGGGATTGGGCCCGGGCGGAGCACGTCGCGCATGTCGCGTGGAAGGCTGTCGAAGCTACCGGGGAGCCGGTCAAAATCGAGATGGAAATCCTTCGCGGCGACCCGGCTTCGATGCTAGCCCGTGCTTCCCGCTCGGCGGCAATGGTCTGCGTCGGCTGGACGGGGCGCAGTCGGTCGGCAGAACTCGGTTCCATCGCATCGTCATTGTCGCGATCAGCCCACTGCCCGGTCGCCGTCATCCGTGCCCGTGCTCGTGCGTCCCTAGACGGGCGGTGGATCATCGCCAGAGTGGACGAGTCGCCTTGCTCTGACGCGGTCCTGCTCCAGGCGATGAAGGAGGCGCGGCTGCGACGAGCGCCGCTGCTCGCGCTCACTACCGGGTCAGACCACGACGCCGGTGCCTCTTCCGCGGACGCGATCCGCCTGCGACTCGACCGCCACCTCGCCGAACGATCGCTAGATGCAACCGAGGTGTCACTATGTTCTCTGCCAATCGGCCACGGTGTGCTGGAATACCTCGCGAACAACGTCGGCCTGGCTCAGCTCGTCGTGGTCGGTGCCGACGACCCACGTGTCGTCACGGAACTCACCGGCCCTCACGCCGATGCAGTGCTGCATCACACCGGTTGCTCCGTCATGTGCGTCCGCGGGCGCCATTCGTCCGAGTCCCGACACAGCGCCGGATCCTCTCAGCATCAACACAATTCAACATCGAGCGAGGAAGCATGTCCCTAGCTTCAGAACCGGTCGCCGTGCTCTCGGAGGACGAATGCTGGTACCTGCTCGCCAGCAGGACGCTGGGGCGCTTGGTGACGGTCGTGGCCGGCCAGCCCGAGATCTTCCCGGTCAACTTCGTCGTCCAGCGGCCGACCGTGCTCTTTCGTACGGCCGAAGGCAGGAAACTCCTGAGCGCGGTAGTGGACGACCGGGTCGCGTTCGAGGTCGACGACCACGACTTCGAACAGGGCTGGAGTGTCGTCGTCAAAGGCCGAGCAGAGGCGATGTCAAACAGCGCCGATCTCGAAAGGGCCCGGCAGGCTCAGCTTCTGACGTGGACCCCAAACGTCAAGCAACACTACGTGCGAATTGCGGCGGCGGAGATCACCGGCCGCAGATTCCGGTTCGGTACCGAACCCGACCACGACTGCTCGTGACCGGTGCCAGTCCGGCTACCTGCGTCCTCGACCAATCTCAACCATGAAAGGAGCCGAAATGCCCATGACCACCGATGTTTTGAACGCTCGCGCCGACTCCGGCGGGAGCGCTGACGCTTTCGTACGGCAGGCTCACGAGCGGTGGGTCAATGAAGGGGGCACTCATCTGGGGGACCGTCGGTGGAGCTTGCCGACAGTAGTGTCTCCCGCGATGAGTGTGACGTCGTGATCGGCGCCATTGTTGCGGCGGCAGTGGTGGTGGTCCTTGCGCTCGTGCTCACGCTGTCCGTTCGGATCGTCACGCAGTACGAGAACGGAGTGCTGTTTCGGCTGGGACGGGTCAAAGATGCCAAACCACCCGGACTGACCCTGATCATTCCTTTCGTCGATCGACTGACCAAGGTCTCGCGCCGCATCATCACGATGCCGATTCAGTCTCAGGGCATCATCACTCGCGACAACGTCAGTGTGGACATCTCCGCGGTGGCCTATTTCCGCGTCGTGAATCCGGTGATGTCCGTCGTTGCCATCGAGAACGTCCATGCTGCGATAAATCAGATTGCCCAGACAACACTTCGCAAGGTCGTTGGGCAGCACACACTCGACCAAGCGTTGTCCGAGACCGACACGATCAACGACGACATCAGAAAGATCCTCGACATCGCGACACTTGAGTGGGGGGTCGAGGTCACGTTGGTCGAACTCAAGGACATCCAACTGCCGGACAGCATGAAGCGCGCCATGGCCCGCCAAGCGGAAGCCGAAAGAGAGAAGCGAGCGAAGATAATTGCCGCCGAGGGTGAGTCGCTGGCAGCGGCGGCGCTCGGGGACGCATCGGACATCATGATGGCGCACCCGCTGGCGCTTCAGTTGCGAAACCTGCAAACTCTCGCCGAGCTCGGGGTCGAGAAGAATACGACCGTCGTATTCCCAGCGCCGATCATGAGCGCGATCGGTGAACTAGGCGCCTTCCTCGCTCGAGAAGCGGCCGCTGGCAAGTCGTTCGACCCGCTGGCTCGCGAGACCAACGGAGTCGGCACGTCGACGGCGCTCGCGCAACCCGTGAACGGACGTCTCGGCGAAAAGCAACAACCAGGGGCACGCTGACGCCCTCCGCCGCCCGCGGCGTGTCCTCGGGTCTGGCCGCGCGTCGGTCGTGGGTGTCGGCTTGCGCGTCGTGATGACG
>JAOPWT010000591.1 GCA_025965555.1 Mycobacterium sp. | reverse complement strand
GCGTCTCAGTCTCTGTTGCCGCTGTGTTCTTTCGCGTTGGCCGCAAAGTCCGCGAACGACGAACCCGACCTGGTCTCTTTGTGGTTGCTGAGCGCCCGGATGGACACGTCGTGCCCTTCGGCGGACTTGCGCAGCGCGCCGACCGCCGCCTGCTCGCGGGTGATGTGGGTGAACGGGTCGAACGAGTACCAGCGCATCGAATTCTCGTGGGTGATCTTGTTGATCTCGTCGTCCGGCACGTTGTTCAAAGACAGGACGTCCCAAAGCTCCTCCGGCGCACCCGGCCACATCGAGTCGCTGTGCGGGTAGTCGGCCTCCCAGCAGATGTTGTCGATGCCGATCTGGTTGCGTAGCTGCACGCCGACGGGATCGGAGATGAAACACGTCAGGAAGTGATCGCGGAACACCTCACTGGGCTTCTGCTTGCCGAAGTCCTGACCGGTCCAGGTGGAGTGCATCTCGTAGGTGCGGTCCGCCCGGTCGAGGAAGTAGGGAATCCAGCCGGTGCCACCCTCGGACAGTGCGATCTTGAGGTCCTTGTACTTCTTGATCGGCTTGGACCACAACAGGTCCGCCGCGGCCTGAACGATGTTCATCGGCTGCAGGGTGATCATCACGTCCATCGGCGCATCCGGCGCGGTGATGGCCAACCGGCCCGACGAACCGATGTGCACGTTGAGCACCGTGTCCGTGTCGACCAGCGCCCGCCACAGCGGATCCCAGTGATCGTCGTGAAAGCTGGGATAGCCCATGGCCGAGGGGTTCTCGCTGAAGGTCAGTGAGTGCACACCACGCTTGGCGTTGCGCCGCACCTCCGCCGCACACGCTTCGGCGTCCCAGATCACGGGCAGCGTCATCGGGATGAACCGCGCCGGGTAGGCGCCGCACCACTCCTCCACGTGCCAGTCGTTGTAGGCCTGAACCAGAGCCAACGAGAACTCCGGGTCCTCGGTGGCGAACAGTCGCCCGGCGAAACCGGGGAAGGACGGGAAGCACATCGAGCCGAGGATGCCGCCCGCGTTCATGTCCTTGACGCGCTCGTCGACGTCGAAACAACCCTTGCGAATCTCGTCAAGGCCCTGCGGCTCCAGGCCGTACTCCTCCTTCGGCCGGCCCGCCACCGCATTGAGCGCGACGTTGGGAATGACGATGTCGCGGAACTGCCAGGTGTCCGAGCCGTCCGGGTTGTGCACCAGCTGCGGCGCGTCGTCCAGGTACTTCTTGGAGAGGTGGTTCTTGAACATGTCGGGCGGTTCCACGATGTGGTCGTCGACGCTGATCAAGATCATGTCGTCCTTGTTCATGCGATTCCTTTCGGATCAACAATCTGACCGATGGTTGCAGCACGTTCTCTACTACAGAAAACTAGCCTCTCGCTCAACGAGAATCAACCGAGCAACTCCACTCAAATGCCGCAGAGCCTGCAGTTATGCCCCTCGACGCCCGCCTGGACCGGTCCTCGCCACCGACTCTGCCATTGACGATTCGGCCAACAGGTGGAAATCTATTAGGCAAATGTGAGAATGTGATTCTCACATCGGAGAGTCCAGCCGACACCGAGAGGGAAGCACCGTGCGTCTGCCCCCGCTGCCTGCCGACGAGTGGGACGACGCCGTCTTGAGCGCGCTCCGGATGATGCCGGAGGAGCGGCGCAATCCGGCGGTCGCGGGAAATGCGATCGCGACCTTCGTCAACCATCCCGACCTCACTCGGTCCTATCTCACCTTCAGCTTCTACCTGCTGACGCGGTCCACCTTGGCGCCGCGACTGCGCGAACTGGCCGTCCTGCGAATCGCCCACCTCACCTCCTGTGCCTATGAGTGGGACGAACACGTCACCATCGGCCAGAAGGAGGGGCTGACCCTCGATGACATCGACGCCCTGCAGCGGGGGAAAGCCGCCGATGCCTTCGACGCGCTGGTGCTTGGCGCCGTCGACGAACTCGTCAAGAACACCCGCATGTCCGACGAGACCTGGGCCGCCCTCGGCGAGCGCATGGACAAGCGTCAGCTCATGGACTTCGTCTTCACCGTCGGTGGCTACCACATGCTGGCGATGGCCCTGAACACTTTCGGCGTTGAACCCAAGAAGGAGAACTGAAGCACATGGCATTCTTTCCCAAGCCCGCCGCAGGCAGCTGGACTGAGAATTGGCCTGAATTGGGCACCGCCCCAGTAAATTACAACGACTCCATCGACCCCGAGCACTATCTGCTCGAACAGCAGGCGATCTTCAAGAAGACCTGGCTCAAGGTCGGCAGGCTTGAGCAACTGCCCAAGAAGGGCAGCTACTTCACCCGCGAGATGCCCTCGGCGGCCCCCGGCACGTCGGTGATCATCGTCAAGGACAAAGAGGACGTCGTCCGAAGCTTCTACAACCTGTGCCGACACCGCGGCAACAAACTGGTGTGGAGCGACTACCCCGGCGAGGAGGTCTCCGGTGTCTGCCGCCAGTTCACCTGCAAGTACCACGCCTGGCGCTACGGCCTCAACGGCGACCTGACCTTCGTCCAGCAGGAGGGTGAGTTCTTCGACCTCGACAAGGCCGACTACGGCCTGGTGCCCGTGCGCTGCGAGGTGTGGGAGGGCTTCATCTTCATCAACTTCGACGACGACGCGGCGCCGCTGACCGAGTACCTCGGCGACTTCGCGAAGGGTCTCGAGGGCTATCCGTTCCACGAGATGACCGAGCACTACAGCTACCGCTCGGAGATCAACGCCAACTGGAAGCTGTTCATCGACGCGTTCACCGAGTTCTACCATGCACCGATCCTGCACATGAAGCAGGCCGAGAAGGAGGAGGCCGAGAAGCTGGCCAAGTTCGGCTTCGAGGCGCTGGCCTACGACATCAAGGGGGACCACTCCATGGTGTCGTCCTGGGGCGGGATGAGCCCGCCGAAGGACATCAACATGGTCAAGCCCATCGAGCAGATCCTGCACAGTGGCCTGTTCGGCCCGTGGGACCGACCCGACATCAAGGGCATCCTGCCCGATGAGCTGCCGCCCGCCATCAACCCGGGCCGTCACAAGACTTGGGGCACTGACTCATTCGAGTTCTTCCCCAACTTCACGTTGCTGTTCTGGGCGCCGGGTTGGTATCTGACCTACAACTACTGGCCGACTGCCGTCGACAAGCACATCTTCGAGGCCGACCTCTACTTCGTGCCGCCGAAGAACCTCCGCGAGCGGCTCTCCCAGGAACTCGCCGCGGTGACGTTCAAGGAATATGCGTTCCAGGACGCGAACACCCTGGAAGCCACCCAGACGCAGATCGGGACGCGAGTCGTCACGGACTTCCCGCTGTGCGATCAGGAGATCCTGCTGCGCCACCTGCACAAGACTGCGCACCAGTACGTGGACAGGTACAAGAGCAACGGCGGCGGCTCGGCGGGAGCCACCAACGGCAAGCACGCCGACGAGAAGGATGAAGCGCATGTCTAAGTTGCCAGAAGAGTTCGCGGACCTCGAGCGGTTCGTCGACTGGTGCCTGCCGACCGAGGAGGAGCGCTACGCCAAGCGCCTGGCGTCGTCGATGGACGAGATGCAGGAGCTGTACGACGCAGGCATGGCGCGGCTCGAGGACATCATGGTCTACGTCGACGCCCGTTTTCCCCTCGCGGGCATGCCCGATGACGCCAAGGCACTGGTGCATCTGGGACAGTCAATCGTCATGGTGAGTTTCCCGATCGAGGTGTGGAAGCAGCCGCGCGTCCTCGACAGCGGCGCCGCCTACATCAAGTTGATCAAGGAGCCGGTGGTCTAGTAGTGGTACTCACCCTCAAAGCAGCGGGTTACCTCGACGTCGACGCGGGCGAAATCATCCGGCCGGGGATCCTCAAGATCTCAGACGACCGGATCGTCGGGGTGGGAGGCGAACCCGAGGGCGAGATCATCGACCTCGGGGAGTCCATCCTCCTGCCCGGGCTGATGGACATGGAGGTCAACCTGCTCATGGGCGGACGTGGGGAAAATCCCGGCCTGTCCCAGGTGCAGGACGACCCACCGACCCGGGTCCTGCGGGCGGTCGGCAACGCCCGTCGCACGCTGCGCGCCGGCTTCACGACGGT
>JAOPWT010000570.1 GCA_025965555.1 Mycobacterium sp. | reverse complement strand
GGCGACGGCGGCGGCTGGGGTGGCGATAGTGGTGGCGGTGGTTGGGATTTCGGTGGCGGCGGAGACTTCGGCGGTGGTGGCGACTTCGGCGGTTTCTGACCTGGAGCCGTGGCCACCTCTGTCATCTCGGAGATGGAGAGCCTCGACGAGGCGCCATCTCTAGAGCCGGCTCGGAAATTGGTCGGCAGAAAGCTGTCGGAAACGGGCGGCTCGTCGCTCCTAGTTGGTGAAGACGGCCCACGGGGCTGCGCCAACCAGACGGAGACCACGATGACCACGTACTACGCATCCCCCATCGGCCGCTACGACGCCAACCCTCATCACGACGACCCAACCTTGCGCCGGGCCTGCGGTCAGCGTCACATCCCCGACCGTTCCGGTGGCTTCGCCGTCGAAGTCGGGATGGATCGTGAGCGGACTCGCGGCGGTTCTCGCCGCCGCTGCGCTCGCCGTGGTGGGCAGTCTCGCCTTCGACGAATTCGCCACCTCGGAGCCGGCCGCGGCGGCCATGTCAGCCCCGATGCCAGTCGCAGCGCCCGAGCACGACCGAGTCGGCGCGCCACGTGTCGTCGTGATCACGGTTCCGGCCGCGCCGATCGTGGCCCCCAGCCCGGTCGTGACCTCCCCGAAGCCGGTCGAACCACCGGCACCAATTCCGTTGCCGAGGCCCTCATCTGGCGGCATCGGGACGTGCGACCTGGTCGCGTGCGATCCGGTCCCGCCCACCTCGGGAAGCATTCCCAGCTGCGGCGACTTCAGGGCACGCGGGCCGGCCCAGCCTGTCCAGCCCGCGCGGCCGCGCGACTAGAACCGGCTCTCAAGCCGCGCCGACACCCCGGCCTCCTGGAGGTCGAGGCGCTCCAACATCGCGCGGGCGGCCTCGTCCTCGATGTGCCCGTCATCGCGTTCGGCGATCAGCGCCGCCCGCTGCGCCCTCAGCACGTCGAGATACAGCGACCCGAACACCTCGGCCAGCACGCGCGGGTCGAGTCCGTCGATGAGTTCCACCCGCCGATTGTCCCCGTCAAACGCCATGGGCCGCTTCCGCTGGCTGTGGCCTGGCTGTGAGCCGACGGGTCCTACACCTGGCAGGTGGGGCACCAGAATAGGTTGCGTGCCTCCATCGCCTCGGTGCGGATCGGCGTGCCGCATACCCGGCACGGCTCCCCGGCCCGCCGGTAGACGTAGGTGCGCGGGCGGCCCGGCCGGTACGAGGGCGGCCCCTTGTCGTCGGCACGCCTGATGGTGATGATCTTGCCGCGGCTCACGCCGACCTTCATCAGGGCCACCAGGTCGGTCCACGCGGCGGCGAACTCCGCCTCACTGACGTGCGTGCCTGGCCGGTGCGGGTCGATGAGATGGCGGTAGAGCAGCTCGTTGCGGTACACGTTGCCCACCCCCGCGATGACGGTCTGATCCATCAGCAGCGCCCCGATGGGTCTGCGGGACTTCGTGATTCGATTCCACGCGCCGGACGGATCCGGCGCCCGGCGCAGCGGGTCGGGTCCCAGCCTGGCGATGATGTCGTCGACCTCGACCTGGTGGATCACCTCGCAAGCGGTCGGGCCACGAAGATCCGTGCCGTACTCCTCGCCGACCATCCGCATCCGGACCTGACCGACGGCGGCAGGCATCGGCGCGGGACGTTCCGTGAACGTGCCGTACAGCCCGAGATGTACGTGGACCACCGCGCCGCCCTGATAGTGGTGGAACAGATGCTTGCCGTAGGCGTCCGCCTTGAGCAACACGCGGCCGGTCACCGCTTCGGCGGCGTCGGCGAAGCGGCCCTGCGGGCTGGTCACGATGACCGGTGCGTTGCCAAACCGCTTCTGGTGCAGGCGGGCCAGGCGGTGAAGGGTGTGCCCCTCGGGCACGAGCTAGGCGCCTGGCACGGCTGGCGCGATGTGCGTTTTCTCGAACTCGGCGAGGATGTCGATGCGACGCTGGTGACGGGGCGCCTGAGACCACGCGGTCGTGAGGAACGCGTCGACGAAGGTGAGAGCATCTGCGACGGTGTGCATCCTGCCGCCGATACCGATCAATTGGGCGTTGTTGTGCTGGCGCGCCAGTGACGCCGTCTCCACGCTCCAGGCCAGGGCGCAACGCGCTCCGGGGACCTTGTTGGCGGCGATCTGCTCGCCGTTGCCGGAGCCACCGATGACGATGCCGAGGCTCTCCGGATCGGCGACGGTCTTCTCTGCCGCCGCGATGCAGAACGCCGGATAGTCGTCCTCGGCGTCGTAGGTGAAGGCACCGCAGTCGATCGGCTCGTGGCCGCCCGACTCCAGGTGCTCGATGATGGCTTGCTTGAGTTCGAATCCGGCGTGGTCAGAGCCGAGGTAGACGCGCATGGCGGTCAGACTACTTTCTCACCCCGACGCCTATCGCGCCGCCACCAGAGCGTCGACGAGCAGACGATGCGGTCTTGACCCAGCGACCGACCCGCTAACCGATGGTGATGGCGTCGAGGCGTTCCTTGATGAAGTGCGATGAGGTGACGGGCTCCAATCCGGCGACCCTGCCGACCGGAGGCAGCAGCGGCGTGACGGTCGCATCGTGGTTGGCCTCGTAGAAGTAGATCAGCGACACCAGATCCTCCTCGGGCGCCTCGGGTTGCGGTGGGAGGACGCGGTGCCTGCCCGACGGCCAGCGGCGACCGCTCCAGTACTCCAGTAGGTCGCCGATGTTCACGGTCAGCGCGTCGGGATCGTAGGGAGCGTCCTGCCAGCCCTCGGCCTCCGAATACACCTGAAGCCCACCGGCTCCCGGCTCACG
>JAOPWT010000532.1 GCA_025965555.1 Mycobacterium sp. | reverse complement strand
CGCACTCATGTCACATTTGGCCGAGCTGGGTTGGGTGTGTCTGTCGATCGACTACCGGGTAGCTCCAAATCATCCTTGGCCGCAGCACATCACCGATGTGAAGACCGCGATCGCATGGGCCAGGGCCAACGTCGACAAGTACGGCGGCGATCGCAATTTCATTGCAGTGGCGGGCACTTCGGCCGGCGGTCACCTGGCCGCGCTGGCCGGCCTGACCGCAGGAGACCCCGAGATGCAGAGCGAGCTGCCCGAGGGTTCGGACACCTCGGTCGATGCGGTCGTCGGCATCTACGGCCGCTACGACTGGGAGGACCGCTCCACCGTCGAGCGGGTCCGCTTCGTCGACTTCCTGGAGCGCGTCGTGGTGAAGCGCAAGATCGCCAGGCACCCGGAGATCTTCCGGAAGGCCTCCCCGATCGCCCGCACACACGCCGATGCGCCGCCGTTCCTGGTGATCCACGGCAGTGGTGACACGGTCATTCCGGTGCAGCAGGCGAGGGACTTCGTCGAGAAGTTGCGCGGTGAGTCGCGCTCGGTCGTCGGCTACGTGGAACTGCCGGGGGCAGGGCACGGCTTCGACATGACCGACGGCGCCCGCACCGGCTCGATGGCCACCGCAATCGGCTTGTTCCTCAACGAAGTTCGCCGAAACCAGACGGCGGTCGGGGCAAAGCAGGTTATATAACCGCGTGAAGAGGCTCAGCGGGTGGGACGCGGTACTTCTGTACAGCGAAACACCGACCGTGCACATGCACACGCTGAAGCTGGCGGTGATAGCGCTCGACGAGCTCAAGGGCCGGACGTTCGGCGTCGAGGACTTTCGCAGGGTCATTCACGGCAGGCTCTACAAGCTGGACCCGTTCCGCTACGAGTTGGTCGACATCCCGTTCAAGTTCCACCACCCGATGTGGCGGGAGAACTGCGAGGTCGACCTCGAGTACCACATCCGGTCCTACCGGGTGGACAGTCCTGGTGGCAGGCGTGAGCTCGACGACGCCGTCGGCAAGATCGCCAGCACGCCGTTGGATCGCTCCAAGCCGCTGTGGGAGATGTACTTCATCGAGGGCCTCGCCAATGGCAGGATCGCCGTGCTCGGCAAGATCCACCACGCCCTCGCCGATGGCGTGGCGTCGGCCAACCTGATGGCTCGAGGGATGGACCTTCAAACGGGCCCGGACGACCGGGATTCGTACGCAACGGATCCCGCGCCAACCAAGTCGGAACTGGTGCGGACAGCCTTCGGTGACCACCTGCGTCAGATCGGACGGCTGCCCGGCGTGATGCGGTACACCGCACAGGGGCTGGGTCGAGTGCGCAAGAGTTCACGCAAGTTGGGCCCCGAACTCACCCGTCCGTTCACCCCGCCGCCCAGCTTCATGAACCACATGGTCGACGGGACGCGCAAGTTCGCCACGGCCACACTGGCGCTCGCGGACGTCAAGGAGACGGGCAAGCAGCTGGGCGTCACCATCAACGACATGGTGCTGGCGATCTCGGCGGGGGCGCTGCGCCGGCTTCTGCAGAAGTACGACGGAAAGGCCGACCATCCGCTGTTGGCTTCCGTCCCAGTGAGTTTCGACTTCTCCCGCGATCGCATCTCGGGGAACTACTTCACCGGTGTGATGATGACGCTTCCCGTGGAGATGGAGGATCCACTGGAGCGGGTGCACGCCGTGCACGATGCTGCGGTGTCCGCCAAGGAAACCCATCATCTGATGGGTCCCGAATTGGTGAGCCGCTGGTCGGCGTACTTCCCGCCCGCTCCCGCGGAGGCGATGTTCCGCTGGCTGGCCAACAAGGACGGTCAGAACAAGGTGCTCAACCTGCCGATCTCCAATGTGCCTGGCCCGCGCGAGCACGGCCGGGTCGGCGGCGCGCTGGTGACCGAGATCTACTCGGTGGGACCGCTCACCACCGGCAGCGGGCTGAACATCACGGTGTGGAGCTACGTCGATCAGCTCAACATCTCGGTGTTGTCCGACGGTGCGACCCTCGAGGACGCGCACGAACTGACCGCCGCTATGGTCGAGTCGTTCATCGAAATTCGCCGTGCCGCCGGACTTCCCGAGGATCTCACCGTTGTCGAAGGTGTGATGGCTCCCTAGTGGCGGCCGTCGCTGCCTGCGCTACGAGGTGAGCGGCACGGCCAGCACGTTTCCGCCCTCGATCTGGTAGTTCCCGTAGTGGCTGATGATCGTCATGCCGACCAGCCACGGGGTGATCCAGTAGCCGTGGCGCAGCATGCCCATGGTGAAGGTGTGCTTCACGGCCGCGCCGATGAAGAAGAGCACGCCGCCAAGGCTATTGGAGCGAACGCGTACATGATGGCGGTGACACCGGTGACGACCGCGGCCAGCCGTGTGAGTAGTACGGGAACCGCCTCGAACCACCGGCGACGGGGTACGCCCCGCCCAGCTCTGCGAAGACCAGGGCCAGGACAGAATCGCTGCCGGTCCCGCCGTCTGGGTTGCGCTGAGCGCGCTGAGCAGCCAGCCGGAACCGATGATCGAGCCCAGTGAGACGAACATCAGCCCCCAGAAGCCGACCGTTCGCTGCAGCCCGGGACTAGCCTCCGCAGCGCCGGTAGATGCGATCGCCATGGTCGTCCTCCTCGTCACGAGGCCACGTGCCGAGGCGCCTGACCGTACGGACGGTGCGTTACGTGCAGTTCACCAACACATCACCTTCTCTCGCGCGGACAGCAAAGCAGGAAACGACCGCCCTGATTGCTTGGCTTCGCGACAACTTGCTCGTGGAGGGCAGGCCGCCGTAGCCGGTGATCAGCTTGTTTTCCGAGAAGGGCCCGACGACGCCATGGGCACGGACGCCAACCGGTGGTCACGCCGTGGCTGGTGACCGTATTGACAGCAAACTCAAAGAGAACTGCCAGGCCAAGGCCAGGGCTGATGTGGTGTCCACGCGGAGCCTGGAGCGGACCACGGGGCGCAGAGGCGAGGTTGCGACACGGTCACGGATGGATACCAAGCCGTGACTCGATAACCACAACAGTCCCACTGATCACTATCGTCACAGTGTCAGTTGCTGACGTCAATGCGACGTCCTCCGTGAAAGGTGTGACATGTCGCCGCGTCGTCGAATTGCATCCGCATCGGTGGCATCGGCGGCCGCCATCGGACTCTGTGTCGTCGTCGGTGTGGTGCCGCCTGCGAATGCCGAGCCGTGTGAGGGCGCCGCAGCAGCGGCCCAGCCGCTGCCCGGGCAGGCGTTCGAGATCCCCAGCCCGTCCGGCATCTCGCCGTTCAACCGCCCGATCGGGCACAAGCCGGTCGGCGCGAATGACGCAGCGCCGCTTCCCAAGTTGGGATTGCTGCCCGCTCTGCTCAAGGCACTCACGCCACCGGCAGCGCCGGTGCACCAGCAGGCTGCGGTGGTGCCGTCACCCCGTCCAGGAGGCGCGGCCACGCAACCGCCTGCGGCCGCCCAACCCGCTCCCGCGGCGGCGCCCGCGCCGGTGTCGACCGCACCGCCGGGCACGTCGCTCGTGGGATGGGTGACCGGGCCGGACAGCCCGAACGACACCATCAAGCGCTTCGCCATCACCGGCACCGACCTCGGGATCATGTGGGACAACGGCGATCCCGCCAACAACCAGGTCCTGATGGCTTTCGGCGACACCAACGGTTACTGCGGCATCCCGGGGAAGCAGTGGCGTTACAACACGCTGTTCCGTAGCCAGGACCGCTCGCTGGCCAAGACCGTAGCCGTGCCCAATGGCGGTGTCGCCAACAAGTATTCCGGGTCACCGGTGTGGCGACCGGGCATCTCCAAGCAGATCATCAACACCATCGGACGGACGCCGGAGGAGACGGGCATCATTCCGACCGCAGGCGTGGCGGTCGGGCGAAACCAGTACCTCAACTTCATGTCCATCAGGAGCTGGGACAGCAACGGCGCGTGGTCCACCAACTTCTCGGCGATCGCGATGTCGCCCGACAACGGCGAGACCTGGGGCGTCTACCCGGGGACCATCCGCACGCCGGGAGCGGGCAACGAGAACTTCCAGATGGGCGCCTACCTCAAGCCGGGGCCCGGTGACCCCTACCTATACACGTTCGGGACACCGAACGGCCGCGGCGGTGCGGCATACCTCGCGCGAGTCTCACCCGCCTTGATTCCCGACCTCACGAAGTACGAATACTGGAACTCCGACAACGGAGCGTGGGTGCCCGGCAATCCCGCAGCGGCGACGCCGGTGATACCGGGTCCGGTCGGCGAGATGTCGGCGCAGTACAACACCTATCTGAAGCAGTACCTGGCGCTCTACTGCAATGGAGCCAACGACGTCGTGATGAGGACGTCGCCGACTCCGCAGGGGCCGTGGAGCCCCGAACAGGTACTGGTGTCGAACTTCGAGTTTCCCGGAGGCGTCTACGCGCCGTACCTTCACCCGTGGTCGACGGGCAAGGAGCTGTACTACAACCTGTCGCTGTGGTCGGCGTACAACGTCATGCTGATGCACACGGTGCTGCCCTAGCTTTCACCCAGTCCAGGAAGTGTGCGACCGCGGTCGCGGTGAAGTGACCGTGCGGTGACCCGAAGAAGTCGAAAGCGTGCTGGGCGTGCGGGATCTCGGCGTAGGCCACCGGGTTGTCCGAGGCCTCCTTGAGCGCCGCAGCGAACGCTCGTCCCTCCTGCACCGGGATGATCGAGTCGTCGGTGCCGTGCAGCACGAAGAACGGCGGGGCGTCCGATCGCACCTTGGTGATCGGCGAGGCGTCGAGGTACACCGTGCGGTGCTCGGCGAACCGCCTCTTGACGATGTAGCGCTGCAGGATCGCAATGAACTCCGGTCTGCCGGAGCCCTCCTTGGTGAACCAGTCGTAGCGCCCATAGATCGGTACCGCAGCGACCACTGACGTATCGGTGTCCTCGAAACCCGGTTGCCATTGCGGATCGTTGGGCGTCAGCGCCGCCAACGCGGTCAGATGTCCACCCGCCGAACCACCGGTGATCGCCACGAAGTCCGGGTCGCCGCCGTAGTCGGCGATGTTGTCCTGGATCCACGCCAGCGCCCGCTTCACGTCGACGATGTGGGCGGGCCAGGTGTTGCGTGGGCTGACGCGGTAGGCCATCGACACGCAGATCCAGCCGCGTTCGGCCATGTGAGTCATCAAGGGGTAGGCCTGCGGGCGGCGCATGCCGATCGCCCACGCGCCGCCAGGGACCTGCAGCAGTACCGGGGCACGGCCGTCCAGTGGCAGATCGGCGCGGTGCCACACGTCGGCCACGTTGGCTCGGTGCGGACCGTACCTGACGATGTCGGTCTTCTTGACGTACTGTCGCCGTGCCCATGACGTGCGGAGCACACCGCTCCGGCGGCGGCGACGCTCCTCGGCCGCGATCGACGCGTAGTCCTCGCCAAGGGTTTCCCGCAGCGGCCCCTCGAAGTGGTCCTGCGACTTCGAGCCGCGGTAATACACGAATCCCAACAGTCCCCAGGCGAGCACCGTCAGTGCAAATGCGATTCGGCCGCGCCGACCTTTGAAGTCGCCGCGCAGGGCCCGTCGTGCGGCATCGAGCATCGATGCGCCCGCCACCACCGGGGTGGCCTCACCGGTAGGCCAGCCGAACGCGAACACGGGCAGCGTGAGGTATCCCTCGCGGCCCAGTGGGCGTACGGCGTTGGCGGCGTTGAGGACCTCCGCGACCGCACGCAGCACCGGGTAATGCCTACGACGCTTCAGTGCCGTCACCATTCGTCTCGACGAGTTCTTGGAGGTCACGACGAAGGATCTTGCCAGTGCTGCCCCTTGGCAATTCGGCGAGCACCGTGATGTCCCTCGGCACCTTGTAATTCGCCAGGTTCGCCCGCACGTGGTCCTTGAGTACGTCAGGCGTGGCCGCGGCCCCCGCTTCGAGCACCACGAACGCCACCAATCGCTGACCGTACGTCTCGTCGTGCGCGCCAAGCACGACGGCCTCGGTGACCTCGGGGTGGGTGGCGAGGGTCTTCTCCACCTCGATGGGATAGACGTTCTCGCCGCCAGAGACGATCATCTCGTCGTCACGGCCCACCACGAACAACCGCCCGGACGAGTCGACGTAACCGACATCGCCACTCGACATGTAGTCGTCGTGGAAATCCTTGGTAGCGCCCGAGGTATAGCCGTCGAACTGCGTGGAATTGCGCACGAAGATGGTGCCCACGTCACCGGTGGGTACCTCGCGTCGGTCGGCGTCGAGGATGCGGATGTCGGTGCCCTCGGCGGGTCTGCCCGCGGTATCCGGCGCCGCCCGCAGGTCGGCAGGCGTCGCGGTGGCGATCATGCCCGCCTCGGTGGCGTTGTAGTTGTTGTAGACGACGTCGCCGAATCGGTCCATGAACGCAATCACGACGTCAGGGCGCATGCGGGAACCCGACGCGGCCGCAAACCGCAGCGAGCGCCTGCTGTACCGGGCGAGAACGTCGTCGGGCAGCGCCATGATCCGGTCGAACATGACCGGTACGACGCACAATCCGGTCGCCTGGTGTCGAACGACGAGTTTGAGGGTGGACTCTGCGACGAACTTGCGGCGGGTCACGATCGTGCACGCCATCATGGCCGAGAACGCCAACTGTGCGAAGCCCCAGGCGTGGAACATCGGCGCGACGACGACCGTGACCTCCTCCGCATGCCATGGTGTGCGGTCCAGGATGCCCTTGAGCGTCATCGGGCTGCCGCCGGAGTGCGTGGCGCCCTTGGGAGTTCCCGTCGTGCCAGAGGTCAGCAGGATGACCTTGGACTTGCTGCTCGCGCGGTCCGGTTGGCTGCCGAAGTTCTCGCCGATCATCGTCTCGACGCTGCGATCGTGATCCTCGGTGTCGCGCCATGCCACGATGCGCACGGCGTCCGGTTTCTCGGCCAGCGCCCGGTCGACGGTCGGGGTGAACTCTTCGTCGTAGACGACGGCGTCGACGTCCTCGCGCGAGACCACCTCGGCGAGCGCAGGTCCCGCAAACGCCGTGTTGAGCAGCAGGACGTCCGCGCCGATGCGGTTGGCGGCGATCAGCGATTCGACGAACCCGCGGTGGTTGCGGGCCATGATCCCGATGACGCGCGGAGCGCCGGTAGGCAGCGCCTGCAGTGCGGCGGCGAATGCGTCGGCCCGCTGGTCGATGTCACGCCACGTCAGCGTCCCTAGCTCGTCGACGAGACCGGGCCGGTCGGGGCAGCGCTGGGCTGCGCTCGCGAAACCCGAAGTGATGCCCATGTTCTCGCGCGCCATGGCGGCGGCGATCCGCAGGTACTTGTCCGGTCGCAGAGGGGCGATGACGCCGGCTCGCACCATCGTGGTCAGCAGACCGAGCGTGCCGGTGAGTGGGTCGGTGAGTGCCATGATCAATCAGCCGAGGACGGGAAGGCGTCGTTTCTTGGCCAGCTCGTCGAGTGCCTGCTGCATGACGTGGCGGACGTGTGAGTCGACCTCGTCGACGTCGGGCTCCTGGCCGAACTCGGCCACGACGTCGATCGGTGGCAGCACGCGCGTGACGATCTTCGTCGGCAGCGGCACGTTCACCGGCAGCACTGCTGACAGCCCGAACGGGAAGCCGAACGAGATGGGCAGGATCTTGACCCGCAACAACTTGTCCAGCCGCAGCGTCTTGGCCATCCACTCGCCGCGGGATAGGAACAGTTGCGCTTCCTGGCCGCCGATCGACACCGACGGCACGATCGGTACCCCCGCGTTGAGTGCGGCCCGGACGTAGCCGGTGCGGCCGTCGAAGTCGATCTTGTTCTCGGACAAGGTCGGACGATAGACGTCATAGTCGCCACCGGGGAAGACGACGACGACACCGCCGGAGCGCAGCGCCTCGTCGGCATTCTCGTGGTTGGCGGGGATGAATCCGGTCTTGCGGAAGAAGTCGCCGGTCGGGCCGGTGAAGATGATGTCGTGGCTCAGTGTGTAGACGGGCCGGTCGAAGCCGAACTTCTCGTAGA
>JAOPWT010000508.1 GCA_025965555.1 Mycobacterium sp. | reverse complement strand
CAGCACGAACGCGATGAACCGGTCGTCCTTGGTCTTGTAGATGCTGGCGGCCGGGTTGGGCATCTCTTCGAGGTTGAACTTGGGGATGTCCTGGCCCGTGACACCGGCGCCGACGATGTCGGGTCCCAGCTGCCAGATCGCCGCGTTCAACAACGACACGTCGACCACCGACGGCTCGCCGGTGCGCTCGCGCTTCAACAGCGCCCCGGCGATGCCTGCGGCGATGCACAGCCCCCCGTAGGAGTCGCCGAACGCCGGCCGCTGGATCGGTGGATAGCTACCGTCGCCCGCCGAGTAGGCGTCGGCGATGCCGCCCCGCGCCCAGTAGGCGGCGAGGTCGAACCCGCCCTGGGCGGCCTGTTCGCCCTTGGTGCCGTAGCCATGACCACGGGCGTAGATGATCTTCGGATTGCGGGCCCGCACCTGTTCGAGGTCGATGCCCATCCGCTCGCGCGAATCCGGCAGCAGGTTGGTCAGGAAGACGTCCGCGGTCTCGACGATCTTCATCAACAGTTCGAGCCCCTCGGGCGTGCGGGTGTCGATGGCGACGCTGCGCTTGCCCCGGTTGGGTTGCTCGACGAAGTGGTTCACTCCCCCTGCGCCGGTGACGATTCCGGAGCTGATCAGCCCACGCTGTGGATCTCCAGTCTCGGGATGCTCGATCTTGATGACGTCGGCTCCCCAGTCGGCGAGCACCGCCCCTGCTGCCGGGACGAACGTCCACGCCGCGATTTCGACCACGCGGATTCCGCTGAGAATGTCTGACATTGCTTCCTTCGGTTTGGCAGATCGGTTCGGGACTCAGTAAGCGATGACTTTGGTCTGCAGATGCTGCTCGAACCCCTCGACGCCGTTCTGCCGACCGATACCACTCATCTTGTAGCCGCCGAAGGGAGCGTCGGCGCCGTAGAAGATGGCACCGTTGACGTTCACCGACCCGCTGCGGATACGCCGGGCGACCGCCATGGCGCGGTCGGGGTCACCGAGCACGGTGCCTGCCAGCCCGTAGATCGAGTTGTTCGCCATCTCCACGGCGGCATCGTCGCCGCCGTCGTAGGGGGTGATCGTGACGACTGGGCCGAAGATCTCCTCCTGGAACACGCGATGCTCGGGGCTGACGTCAGCGAGAATCGTTGGCTGGACGAAGTATCCACGCTCCAGACCGTCGGGCCTGCCGCCGCCCACCGTCACCCGGGCGCCCTGCTCCTTGGCTACCCGGATGTACTCCATCACCCTGTCGCGCTGCTTGGCCGACACGAGCGGTCCACAGAAGTTGGCCGGATCGGTGGGATCACCGACGGTCACGCCCCCGAACGTCGCGGTGGCCATCTCGACGGCGGTGTCGTAGTGCTTGCGCGGCACCAGCATTCGGGTGGTCAGCGCGCAGCCCTGACCGGAGTGCATGAGCGCTCCGATGCAGCCCGGCACGGTCGACGCCAGATCGACGTCATCGAGCAGCAGGTAGACCGACTTGCCGCCCAGTTCCATCAGGTTGCGCTTCATGGTCGACGCGGTCAGCCGCTGGATCAGTTCCCCGACCGCGGTCGAGCCGGTGAAGGAGATCATGTCCACGCGCGGATCGGTCAGCAGCCGCTGGGCGACGTCGTTGTCGGACGCGGTCACGATGTTGACCACTCCAGCCGGGATGTCGGTCTTCTCGGCGATGATGCGGCCCCACCGAAGCGCCGTCCACGGTGTCTCGATGGGCGCCTTGAGCACCATGGTGTTGCCGGTGGCCAGAATCTGGCCCACCTTGTTGCTGATGATTTCGACCGGAAAGTTCCATGGCGTGATCGCCCCGACGACGCCCATCGGCTCCTTCACCACCACACGGTGGTAGGGCGCGCCCATGAGAGCGGCCTCGTCGAGCTGCCGCTCCCATGCGAACTCGGAGATGTGTTGGGCGGGCCACCGGATCGCGTCGGCCAGGGGCCACTCCAGCTGAGCGATGTAGGTCATGCCCACCGGGGTGCCAGCCTCGGCGACCACCTCGGCGCGCATGTCCTCCTTGTCCTGCTGCAACGCCTCGTGCAACTGCATCAGGCAGCGCTGGCGGAAATCCCGGTTGGTCGCCCAGTCGGTCGTGTCGAAGGCACGTCGGGCGGCGGCGATCGCCTCGTCCATGTCAGCGGCCCCGGCGTCCGCGGCGACGCCGAGGACCTCCTCGGTGGCCGGGTTGATGTTGTTGGCGGTCTGACCCGTGGCTGCGTCGCGCAGCCTGCCGTCGATGAACAGGCGGGTCTCGGGGTTGAAGTTGACGGTGGCGGCGGCGATGGGTGAAGCCGTCATTGGCGGTCCCTCTCACAGAAGTGGCGGTGTGGGTTATTGTAACCGCTTATAGATAACTGTTTAGCTGATTCGGTCCTAGCAGCCGAGTCTATGCACTCGGGAAGGGGGAACGGGTTGTCCGCCCCTGTCGACAGCACCTTGGCCGACCGTCGAGAAGAGTATGTCTCGCGAGTCGCGACCTACCGCGAGGATTTCCGAACCTGGCTCCGCGACTTGGACTGGGCCGACGAGTGGCGTTCGGCGCACTTCGACAGCGCCGAAGACGAACTCGCCTATCACGCCACGGTCCTGTCCCGCCTGCACGAGGCCGGATGGAACCGGTACGGCTGGCCCGAGGCGGCAGGCGGGTTCGGCGGCACCGAGATCCACCGCGCGGTCTACTTCGAGGAGCTGGCAGCGGCAATGCTGCCCGTGCCCGAGCAGCACTGGACCCTCGAGGTGATCGGCCCCGCCCTCTATCAGCACGCCCCCGACCTCGCCGCTCAGTACCTGCCGAACTATCTCAGTGGTGACGAGTGGTGGGGACAGTGCTTCTCCGAGCCGGAGTCGGGGAGCGATCTGGCCGGCCTGCGGTGCAGAGCAGCCGATGACGGCGCGGGTGGCTTCGTGGTCAACGGCCAGAAGATCTGGACCAGTCAGGGTCCGACCGCGACCCGATTCCTGCTCTTGGCGCGCACCGGGACACCCGAGAGCAGGCACCGTGGCCTGAGTACGTTCCTGGTCGATGCCGACACCCCCGGTGTCACCGTTCGTCCGATCGCCCTGGCGAGCGGTCGCCGAGAACTCGCCGAGGTCTTCTTCGACGACGTCCGGGTACCCCATGACCGGCTGATCGGCGACGTCGGCGCCGGCTGGGGTGTCGTCATGTACCTCATGCAGTACGAGCGCGGTATGTACGGCTACGCGGTGCTGACGACCGCTCTAACCGAGCTGGGCCGGTTGCGGGCCGAGATGGCCACCCACGGTGCGTCGTCCGCCAACCGCGAGCGCTTCGCGCAGATCTACGTGGCGTTGGTGGCCGCGCAGGCCCGTGGCGCGACGACGGTCCGGGCACTCGCCGAGCGTCGCATGGTCGGCCCGGGCAGCAGCATCGACAAGCTGCTGGTCGCGAAGACCGAACGGGATATCAACGACCTCATCCTCGACGTACGAAGGGACTGGATGATGACCGGATCGGGCCCTGCGGATGCCAAGGAACTCAATGCGACGCGCGCGAAGTGGTGGTACACCCGCGCTGCGACGATCATGGGCGGCAGCGCCGAGGTTCAGCGGGGCATCATCGCCGATCACCTTCTGGGACTGCCCAAGGAGAAGCGGTGATGAGCGCTCTCGCGAAGGGCGGACGATCATGAGCGCGCCCGACGAATCATGGCCGATGATCGAGGAGGCCGTCTTTCGCCTGTTCGACGAGTTGGCCGCCAAGAATCCCAGCGAACACGTGGCGATCGGGCCGCCGCTGGAGGACCTTGGGTGGTCGGACATCGAGACCGAGTATCCGGTAGAAGCCTGCGAGTTGCTCTTTCGCGCCCAGGGCCGCTCACTGCTCAATTCGGACTGCCTCGACAGGGTCATGCTGGCCGAGCTGACGCCGTTGTTGGATGGCCCGGTCCATGGGGTCGTTCTGCCCGATGTCGCCGACGGCCCCTCCCCCGGCACCGATGCCCAGCGGGTCTCCGGAATCCTGCTCGGGCCGCTGCCGAGCGCAGGGCGATTGGTGGTCCCGGTATCGGGTCCCACAGGCGCGGTGTCGCTCGGGTTGATCGACGCGGACCGACTCCAGGGTCAGAGGCTGGACACCTTCGACACATCGGCGCACTGGACACGGGTCACCGGACTGCGAACCGGCGAGCTGGTGGACGCCTCACCCGAGTGGCGGCGTGCGGTCGCGGGCGCGCAGCGAGCGCTTGCCACCGAACTCCTTGCGCTGGCGGACGAGGCTCTGCGGATCGCTGTCGAGCATGTCAGCGTCCGCATCCAGTTCGGTTCGCCCATCGGCTCGTTCCAGTCGCCGCGACACCTCCTGGCCGATGCCTCGGCAGGCCTCGAAGGCGCCAGAGCCCTGCTTGGCGAAACCTGGCGCTACGGCGGGGAGCTCTCGGCCCTGACCGCCAAGGCTGCTGCCGGGCGAGCGCACCGGGCGGTGTCCGACGCCACGTTGCAGGTATGCGGCGCGATCGGTTTGACCTTGGAGCACGATCTGCACCGCTATGTCACGCGGGGCTTCCAGATCGACTCCTTGTGTGGCTCTTACCAGCAACTCGAGGCGCTGCTCGCAGAGCGCCTCTTCGACGACTACGTCCCAGACCGAGCGTTGCCCGCGATCGTTTCGTGGGCCGAGTAGGAGTAAATACATGCGCCGCAACATCTTCGAGGACGTCCACGACGACTTCCGCGCCACCGCCCGGACATTCTTCGAACGCGAATGCGTGCCCAACACCGAGAAGTGGGAGAAGGACGGCAAAGTCAGCCGCGAGGCTTGGCTGGCGGCAGGCGCGGCCGGACTGATCGGCTGGGAGTTCGACGAGAAGTACGGCGGGCTCGGAGTCAAGGACTACCGGTTCAACCAGATCATCTCCGAAGAGATGTTCATGACCGGCGCGGTCGGCATCGGCCTCGGTGTGCAGAACGACATCCTGATGCCATATCTACACAACCTGACCACCGACGAGCAGAAAGAACGCTGGCTACCCAAATTCATCAGCGGCGAGTACATCGGCTCGATCGCGATGTCCGAGCCGGCTGCGGGATCCGACCTGGCCGGCATCAAGACGTCCGCGCGCGACGAAGGCGACCACTGGGTTGTCAACGGCTCCAAGACATTCATCAGCAACGGACTGCAGTCCAAGCTGATCCTCACCGCCGTCAAGACGGACCCTTCCGAACGTCACAAGGGCATCAGCCTCCTCATGATCGAGGACGGCATGGAGGGCTTCACGCGCGGTCGGAAACTCGACAAGATCGGGCAGTACTCCGCCGACACCGCCGAGTTGTTCTTCGAGGACGTGAAGGTGCCGAAGGAGAACCTCGTCGGCGAGCTCAACCGCGGCTTCTACCATCTGGTTTCCAACCTGCCCAGCGAGCGGGTCGGCGTCGCGTGCTACGCGCTGCCTGCCGCCCGCCGCGCGCTGGACTTGACGAAGGCCTACGCACTGGAACGCACAGCGTTCGGTCAGCCGATCGGCAAGTTCCAGGTCAACCGCCACTTTCTCGCCGAGATGCAGACCAAACTCGATGCCGCACAAACGTATCTCGATCAGTGCGTGCTGTCGGTCAACGACGGCACCCTCAGCGATCAGGATGCCGCAGGCCTGAAGTGGTGGACCTCAGAGGTTCAGTGGGAGATCATCGATCGCTGCCTGCAGATGCACGGCGGCTACGGCTACATCAACGAGTACGAGATCGCCCGACTCTGGCGTGATTCGCGCGTCCAGCGACTCTATGCCGGCACCACCGAGATCATGAAGGACCTCATGGGACGGGCGATGGGTTACTGAGGATGACCTTGATCACTGGCAGGGCGTCAATCCCTGGATCGAAGCGGGAATTCGATTAACCTGCGAAATGGTTAGTTGTTTGTAGCATTTACATTTACCGGTGGAGGTTTTAATGGAGGTCACCAGTCTTCGGGAACCGAAGATGGCCGATCGTGTGGCCACGGTGTTGCGCCGGATGTTCATCCGCGGTGAGATCGCCGAAGGCACCATGCTTCCGCCGGAATCGGAACTGATGGAGCGATTCGGGGTGTCGCGACCGACGCTCCGGGAAGCCTTCCGCGTGCTCGAATCCGAGTCGCTGATCCAGGTGCAGCGCGGGGTGAGGGGCGGCGCCCGCGTCACCCGACCCCGTCGTGAGACGCTGGCCCGCTACGCCGGATTGATCCTCGAGTACGAAGGCGTCAAGGTGAAGGACGTCTACGACGCCAGGGCGTCGCTGGAGGTCCCGATGGTCGAACAGCTGGCCAAGGACCGCGACCCCAAGGTGATCGCCGAGCTTGAGCAGATCGTCGAACGTGAATCACAGCTCAACCCGGGCAGCGAAGCCGTCGACCAGCTCACCGACTTTCACGCCGCCATCGCGCGTCTTTCGGGCAACGACACCCTCCAAATCGTCAGCGACATGTTGCACCACATCATCGAGAAGGCCAACCGCTCACTGCAGCCCACAAAGGGTGTGCGCGCCGAGCAAGCGGTCCGCCGGTCGGCGAAGACCCACAAGATGGTGCTGGACATGATCAAGGCCGGCGATGCCGAGAAGGCCGGCGAACTCTGGAAGCGGCACCTGCAGAAGGCGGAGGAGTTCGTCCTCTCGGGTTCCGAGATGTCCACGGTCGTAGACCTTCTCGAATGACCGGCGTTGACGAGATCGTCAGCCACGATCTCGAGACACCGGACTCGATCCAGGTCAGGTTCGGTATCAGCTACCTCGAATCCGATCCGGCCGCGGCGACCGCGGCGATGACGATGTCGATGTCGCGCTACCGGAATCCGTTCACCGGTGCGCCGACGCTGGGGCCGTTGGCCATCTTGGTCGACGCCGCCGCTGGAATCGTCAATCACTACCGACGGCGGCCAGGCCAATGGACGGTCTCCAGTGAGCTGTCGATGGACCTCAGTCTGGACGGCATCGGCGAACTCGACGGTCCGGTGCTGGCCACCGCGCACGCGCTGGGTCCACTGGGTGCCACGTCCCTGGGGATCTGCACGCTCACCTATGACGGCACCGTCATCGGCGGCGGCACCGTACGCTCGTTCTTCATCGAGGCCGAAGTGGACGAATCCGATTGGCCCCCGGAGACATTGGACCTTTCGGACGAGACGCCGATCGCGGACCGGATGGCGGTGCACGTTCGACCGAGTGCCGACGGCCACGTCCTCGTGCAGCGTGTCGATCCCAACCTGAACAACGACATCGGCATCGTGCACGGCGGGGTGGCGGCGGCTGCCCTCGAGTTCGCGGCGTCGGCAGCGATCAACCAGGAACGTGCCCACGGTTTGCTGCAGACCGCGTCGCTGCGGGTGAACTTCCTGCGGCCGTTCCACGCCGGAGCCGAGTCGCGCTACGAAGGCACGCCGCTGCGGGTCGGCCGCAATGCCGCGGTCGGTGACGCGCAGGCCGTTGGCGACGACGGCAAGGTCGCACTGACCGGTCGGGTGACCGCCTACCGCTGAACAGCGCTGCCGGAATGCCATTTGTGTCGTAACGGCAGCGAACGCGAGCTAGTCGATCCCGATCAGTTCGGCGATGCGCTCCCGATGATGAGCCGGCCAGCCGAACAGCGCCTCGGAACTCTTCGCCCGCTTGAAGAAGAGATGCGCCGGGTGCTCCCACGTGAAGCCGATACCGCCATGCATCTGAATGCATTCGGCCGCAACGTGGTAGAAGACCTGCGAGCAGTACACCTTGGCGATCGCTGCCGCCACCGAGGCGTCGTCCGCGCCCGCCGCCACCGCGGTGCTCGCATAGGCGGCCGCCGACCGGGCCGACTCCACCTCGACCAGAAGGTCGGCACACCGATGCTTGATCGCCTGGAACGAACCGATCGGTCGATCGAACTGCTGGCGCATGTTGACGTACGCCACGGTCATTTCGAGCGCGGCCCGCGCACCGCCGACCTGCTCACAAGCAAGGGCCGCCAAGGCTCGGTCGTTGACCGCTTCGATGACGTCCCAACCGGATCCGTCGGCTCCCAGTAGCGTTCCCGGCGTCCGGTCGAGGGTCAACCGCGCGAGCCTACGGGTCTGATCCATCGAATCCAGCGGGTCGATCGTCAGTCCGTCCGCGCCGGATTCCACCGCGAACAGCGAGATGCCCCGTCCGGTGCGTGCGGCGACGATGATGAGCCCGACCTGTGCGCCGTCGAGCACGTACGGCTTGACCCCGGACAGCGTCCAGTCGCTCCCGGTGGCCTGGGCCACCGTCGTGACGTCGGCCGAATCCCAGTGCAGCGCAGCCTCCGACACCGCGACGGTCGCGATCAACTCGCCGACGGCGATCCGCGCCAGGTAGCCGTGCGCCAGTGGTCCACCGACCGCGAGCAGCGCGCTGGTCGCCAGGACGGCGGTCGACATGAGTGGTGCGGGAAAGAGCGCACGGCCCGCCTCCTCCATCACGATCGCGAGTTCGTCGAACCCGTAGCCGGCACCTCCCATCTCCTCGGGGATGACGAGAGCCTGGACGCCGATCTGGTCGGCGGCCATCTGCCAGGCCTTCGCGTCGTAACCGTCGGAACCGTCCATGACGGCCCGCACGTCGGATTCGCTGGAGTACTTGGCGAGGAAGGACTTCATCACCTCGCGAAGGGACTCCTGCTCGTCGGTGGGAATCAATGCCATCGATCACTCCTCGTGTCAGTCGGCG
>JAOPWT010000622.1 GCA_025965555.1 Mycobacterium sp. | reverse complement strand
CATCCGACGTTGCCCCTCGGACTGACTGCGACTCAGGCCGGCTTGCGCCTTGCGGACGGTTTCGTCGTCGAGCGCACCAACGAGCTTGTCCGCCTGCGCCCACGCTTCGTCGGTGGTGTCCCGCGAGATGGTGTGCAGCCTGATGCCGAAACGCACCCGGCGCCCCTGCTCGGCGGCGAGACCCTTAATCCATTCGACCTTGTCCCGCACCGCTTCTGGAGGCTCTCCCCAGGTCAGGTACACGTCGGCGTGCCGCGCCGCCACCGGCCCGGCAGCCGCCGAGCTGCCGCCGAAGTACAACGGCGGCACAGGATTCGGCAGCGTGGCCAGTGACGCATCCTCGACGCTGATGTGCCTGCCGTCCGCCGTCACGGTCTCACCCGTCCACAGCCGGCGGACGACGTCGAGGAATTCGTCGCACCGCTCGTAGCGCGCGTCCTTGTCGAGGTGATCTCCGAATGCGCGCTGCTCGTGGGCTTCACCGCCGACGACGACGTTCAGCAGGAGTCGGCCTGGCGCGTGCCGGGCGAAGGTCGCCGCCATTTGCGCGGACAGGGTCGGACTGACGAGACCGGGACGGAACGCCACGAGGAAGGCCAACGAGGTCGTCTCGCGGGCCAGGAGTGCGGCGGTGATGAACGCGTCCTCACACCACGCGCCGGTCGGGATCAGTGCGCCGGTGAAGCCGAACGACTCGGCTGCGCGGACGATCGAGGCGAGGTAGTCGATCGAGGCGTCCCTGTCGCTGTGCGCGGCGCCGGCGGGGGTGCCGTGCCCACCACCGACGATCAGTCGGCTGTCGCCGTAGGTGGGCAGGAACCAGTGAAGTTTGACGGGCATGCAGGAACTCCTAGCGGCTGGCCGTCGGCTGCGAGGCCACTGACGACGATGAAGACGGCACGGTGGACGGGCGGTCGATGATGGTCGAGGACGGACCGCCGACGCGGTAGCGGGACCCGCGGTGTTCCTCTGGGAGTCGATCACCGCGGCCAAACAGCTTGTTGCGCAACGTTCCCGGGGTGTACTCCGACTGGTAGGCGCCACGGGCGGTCAGTACGGGCACCACGTGGTCGATGAAGTCGGCGAACGTTCCAGGAGTGATCGCGTACGCCAGGTTGAAGCCGTCGACGTCGGTTTCCTCGACCCACTCCTGCAACACGTCTGCGACCCTGGCGCCCGAACCGACGATCAGTGGTCCGATACCGCCGATCTTGCCCCAGTTGGCGATGTCCTCGACGGCCCATTCGCCCCCGTCGGGATCGGCGGATTGGAACGCCTTGACCGCCGACAGGATCGCGTTGGAGTCGACGTTGCCGATCGGCTCGTCGAGGCCGTAACTCGCCAGGTCGACGCCCATCCAACCGGACATGAACACCAACGCGCCCTCGGGATCGCCGTAGGACAGGTACTCGGTGTGTTTGGCCCGAGCCTCGTCGTCGGTGTCGGCCGTGATGACGGTGGTCAGATTGAAGATCTTCGCAGCATACGGATCCCGTCCCGCCAGCTCGAGCTCGCGACGAATCGTGGTCACGGTCTCGCGAAGAATGGCCTTCGTCGGGGCGGCGGTGAAGATGGCCTCGGCATTCTCAGCAGCGAACCGCACGCCGCGTGGCGATGCGCCGGCCTGGAAGATCACGGGCGTCCGCTGCGGCGACGGCTCGGAGAGGTGGATCCCCGGCACGCTGAAATGCGTTCCCTCGTGCCCGATGTGGTGCACCTTGTCCGGGTTGGTGAAGACGCCGCGTTCGCGGTCGCGGATCACCGCGTCGTCCTCCCAGGATCCTTCCCACAGCTTGTAGAGCACCTCGAGGTACTCGTCGGCGTGGTCGTAGCGGGCATCGTGGGCCGGTTGGTCGGTCTGTCCCATGTTGCGGGCGGCCGCCGGGAGGTATCCGGTGACGACGTTCCAGCCCACTCGACCCTTGGTGAGGTGGTCGAGCGTGGAGACGCGGCGCGAGAATGGATATGGGTGCTCGAACCCGGTACCCGTCGTGATGCCAAAGCCGAGGTGCTCGGTGACCAGTGCCATCGCGGACACCAACAACAGCGGATCGTTGACCGGGATTTGGGCGGCCTGCCGGATGGCTGCCTCGTCATTGGCACCGTAGACGTCATAGGTGCCAAGCACGTCGGCGATGAACAGCCCGTCGAACCGGCCGCGTTCGAGGAGTCGCGCGAGGTCGGCCCAGTAGGCCAGATCCTTGTACTGCGAGGACTGGTCCTGCGGATGCCGCCACAGACCGGGGGATTGATGGGCCACGCAGTTCATGTCGAACGCGTTGAAGCGGATCGATCGGGTCACTGGCAGAAGTCTCATGGCGATGCCGCCCGCGGTCACTGCTTTCCGTCAGTGAGATTCAAAGGACCAGATATGCCAAGGGCGGTGGCCTGAAGTCCAGACCACCGCCCTCGTCCACCCCATCGCTACACGCAGAAGGGTCCTAGGCAGATCCCACCCTGGGGTTCCCAACCGCCGTTCCAGCCGCCAGGAATCGGGCCGCCACCGTAGCCGCCGTAGTAGGGCGGCGGGGGTGGTCCCCAACCGGCGGGCCCGGGGCCGCCCCATCCGGGTCCTGGAGGTGGCGGGGGTCCCCAGCGTGCCGGAACGGGCGCACCATGGCCCGGATCGGCGCTGGCCACGCCGGTGCTCATGCCGAAAGCGCCTGCGGCGAGCCCGCCCGCGATCGCCACGCCTGCAATGATCTTCGAAGCCTTCATTTCGATCCTCGTCCTTCCTCGTATCGGACGGCAGGCCACCTGTCGTCGGAGATACCGTCACCGCCGGGTCTGACCGAACCGGACAGTGACATGCCAACTATATTCGTTAGCAAAGTTAAGTACCAGCTGTGTCTGGGATCAGCATTCGCTATTCATCGTGAAGCGAAGGCCTCGTCGTCGGCCCGTGGCGTGACCGCTCTGAGCGTCCGTGCAGGCAGGGCCCGGATCCCGAGAGCCCGACCGAGAGTGGTTGGGCGAGTTGATGTTCAGCTGTCAGGCGGTCGCCAGGCCGAAAGATGGGTGCAGCTCGGGTCCACTTTCGATCAGTCCGATCCGTAACCTGTGCGGGCGGCGTCGGCGTCCGTAAGTTGACTGGGTCCGGATCGCCGGCCCCCTAGAACGCCGTGACCTCACCTCGAGAAGTCACCCCCGACCTGCCCGAAGAACGGATGCCGTGCGGCTCCGAGCCCCCGATGCACGCCGACTCAGCGAAGTGAGCCCCCATGATTGAGATCGAGAACCTGACCAAGCGGTTCGGGGATCGCACCGTCCTCGATGACATTTCGCTTTCGGTGGCCAACGGCGAGATTCTGGCCGTGGTCGGGCCGAGTGGCGCAGGCAAGACGACCCTGTCGCGATGCGTCAGCTTCCTGGAACGGCCCACCAGCGGCACTGTCCGGGTCGACGGGAAGGACTTCACCAGGCTCGAGGGACAAGAACTTCTCGCAGCTCGTCGCAGCGTCGGCGTCATCTTCCAGACCGCGCCACTGCTGCGTCGCCGGACAGTCGCGCAGAACGTGGCGCTACCGCTGGAATACCTCGGAGCCACCGACGCCTCCATCGAGAAGCGGGTCTCGCAGCTGCTCGACCGCGTCGGCCTCACCGATCGCCGCGGCGATCTCCCCGCTCAGCTCTCCGGTGGCCAGAAGCAACGCGTCGGGATAGCACGGGCGCTCGCGCTCGGGCCGTCCTACCTGCTGTCCGACGAGGCGACGTCGGGATTGGATCCGACCACGACGAAGGCAATCCTGGCGTTGCTCAGCCACCTTCGCGACGAATTCGGCCTTGCCATCATCTTGATCACCCACGAGATGGAGGTCGTCCGCGAGGTTGCCGACTCAGTAGCTCGCATCGACGGCGGCCGCATCATCGAAAGTGGCGCGGTCGACGAGGTGATTCTGGACCCCACGTCATCACTTGCCCGTGAACTGCTGCCCGACCGGCCGAGCGTGCCGTTCCGCGGTTCCGGCGAGATATGGGAGGTCTCGTACGCCTCACGTGACGTGCCGCTCGACTGGCTCACCTCGATCCACACGGTTCCCGGCATTTCGGGCTCGCAGGTCAGTGTGCTCAGCGCGAGCGTCGAGGCCATCCGCGGCGTGGCGGTCGGACGCGCGATGCTGGCCATTTCGCCTTCTGCGCCTTCGGGATTCGAGCGTTACCTCAAGGATCGCGGTCTCCACGTGACGGCCGTCAGCCCCAAGGCCGAATCTGCGGAGACGGCGGCATGATCCTCGCTTCGGGGGAGGACTTCAGCACGCCGTGGGCCAATGTCCCCGACCTGCTCCTACCTGCCTACGGTGAGACCTGGTTGATGGTGGGCATCACCATGGTTCTGGTGCTGCTCATCGGCACTCCCGTCGGCATCACCCTGCACAACACCTCCGAGTTCGGACTCTTTCCGAACCCGAAGGTGTTCGCCGCCCTGAACACCGTGGTCAACGTCGGCCGCTCGCTGCCGTTCCTGATCCTGATGACGGCGATCATCCCCGTGACACGACTACTGGTCGGCACCACCATCGGCATCGCGGCAGCGATCGTGCCGATGACCGTCGCGGGCGTGCCGTTCTTCGCCCGCCTCGTGCAGAACGCGTTGCGCGACGTGCGATCCGACGTCACGGACATGGGGCAGGTATCTGGAGGTACTCACGTCCAGCTGATCCGGACGGTTCAACTGTCCGAGGCGCTGCCCGCCCTCGGGGGCGCGTTGACGGTCAACGTCATCGCGATGATCGAGTACTCGGCCATCGCCGGTTCGATCGGCGCCGGTGGCGTGGGCAACTTGGCGATCACCTACGGCTACAACCGTTTTGACCACAACATCATGATCGCCACGGTCATCACGCTGATCATCACCGTCCAGGTCGTCCAGTTCGCAGGCGACCGCCTCGTCAGAGCATTGACCCGCTGACCCTCAGCGACCACCTCCACCACCTCGAGCAAGGAACAGCCGTGACGAATCTGACCGACCCGCCCGCAGTAGACGACATCGAGATCAAGAAGAAGAACCGGTGGCCCTGGATCGCCGGCGCCGTGATCCTCGTCGCCGCCATCGTGGGCGGCGTCATCTTTGCGAAGTTGTCTAACGAGGACAAGCCCTTTGGCACCACGCTGAAGGTCGCGACGTGGAGTACCGACATCGCCGCCGAGAACCTGCTGAAGTTCATCACCGACGAGGTCGCGCCCGCTCACGGCATCACCATCGAGCCGACGAAGATCGACAATCTCATCGAGATCAACCGCGCCGTCGACGCGGGCACCGTGGCGGGCAACTTCTTCGAGCACCAGCCCTTCCTCAACGACGCGATCGCCGCCAACGGTTTCAAACTGACCCTCGCGGCACCGACGTTCACCTGGGATCAGGCGTCGTACTCCGACAAGTACCGCAGCTGGGACCAGGTGCCCAACGGTGCCAAGATCGCGCTGCGTGACGACCCCGCCGGACAGGCGATCGCCCTGCTCGACCTGGCTCACGACAAGCAGATCACCCTGAAGCCGGGTAAGGACACGTTGGCGGGGTTGCCGCAGTTGGCGGATGTTCAGACCAATCCCAAGAACTACCAGTTCGTCCAGGTTCCGATCGGCCAGCTGGCGCGCAGCCTCGCCGACGTGGACGCCATCGTCGTGCACATCTCCGACCTGTATGCCGCCGGCCTCACCGAGAACCAGATCATCGCCCGCGAGCCCGCGCCGAAGGGCAGCGAGGGTGGCCTGGTCGTCAGCGACAAGCACCTCGACGACCCCAATGTCCAGAAGCTGATCGCGACGTTCAAGGACCCGAAGATCGCCGAGTTCCTGCAGACGACGGACAACCAGCTGATTC
>JAOPWT010000473.1 GCA_025965555.1 Mycobacterium sp. | reverse complement strand
GCGATGCAGATCTACGCGGAGGAGGCGGGGCTGCGCAGGCGGTTCATCGTGGCGTTGCCGCTTCTCACCCCGAGCATCGCCAGTTGGTGGGTCGGGCTGGTGACACCCATTCCCTCGGGGCTGGCGCGTCCGCTGGTGGAATCGCTGGAGCACGATGCCGTGATGGCCGAACACGACATCGACGACGTCATCCCGCCGCCAGCGGGCGGACTCACCGGCTACCGCGATTCGGTGGCGCGGGCGCTGAAGCAGGACGGCACCTTCGATAAGGGCGGCCACCACCTGCTGCGGTTCAGTCCGACTGCGCCGCAGTAACTTTCAGGGTCGACGCAAGGCTGAAGCGTTGTCGTTCTCGGTCTGCACGCCCGTCCGCGCGGCGTTGGCGAGCATGTGCTCGATGACGTTCTTGCCAAGTGCCGACTCGCTGGGCAGCTCGATCGGATACTCACCGTCGAAGCAGGCCGAACACAGTCGTGACGCGGGCTGCTCGGTCGCGGCGATCATGCCCTGGTGGGAGATGTAGCTCAGGCTGTCGGCGCCGATCGCACGGCGGACCGCGTCCAGCATCTCGCTCTCGTTGGCGCCCGCGTTGGATGCGTTGGCGATGAGTTCGGCGGGGGTGGCGAAGTCGATGCCGTAGAAGCACGGCCACTTCACCGGTGGCGACGCGATGCGGACGTGTACCTCGACGGCGCCTGCCTCGCGGAGCATCCGAATCAGCGCGCGCTGGGTATTGCCGCGCACGATCGAGTCGTCGACGACGATCAGCCGCTTGCCGCGGATCACTTCCTTGAGCGGGTTCAGCTTGAGCCGGATGCCGAGTTGGCGGATGGTCTGCGACGGCTGGATGAACGTGCGGCCCACGTAGGCGTTCTTCATCAGTCCCTGGCCGAAGGGGATGCCGGACTCCTGCGCGTAGCCGACGGCGGCGGGCACGCCGGACTCGGGCACGCCGATCACCAGGTCACCGTCGACGGGTGCCTCGCGCGCCAGTCGCCTGCCGATGTCGACGCGGGTGGCGTGTACCGAACGACCACCGATGACGCTGTCCGGCCGGGCCAGGTAGACGTACTCGAAGACGCAGCCCTTGGGCGTCGGGTTGGCGAACCGGGTGGAGCGCACCCCGTCTGCGTCGATGGCCAGCAATTCGCCGGGTTCGATGTCGCGGACGAACGCGGCGCCGACGATGTCGAGCGCGGCGGTCTCCGAGGCCACCACCCAGCCCCGGTCGAGGCGGCCGAGCGACAGCGGTCGCACACCGTACGGATCCCGTGCGGCGTAGAGGGTGTTCTCGTCCATGAAGGTCAGGCAGAAGGCCCCACGAACGGTCGGCAGGAGTTCCAGCGCGGCCTGTTCGAGCGTGGCGTCGGCGGCGCCGTGGGCGAGCAGCGCACCGAGGATGTCGGAGTCGGTCGTGGCGGCGGTGGCGCCGCGCTTGTCGATCAGCCCCGCCTCGCGCGCGCGAGCGGCGAGTTCGGTGGTGTTGACCAGGTTGCCGTTGTGTCCGAGCGCGACGCCGGTGCCTGCGGCGGTGTTCCGGAAGACCGGCTGTGCGTTCTCCCACGTGGTGGAACCGGTGGTGGAGTAGCGGCAGTGGCCGACGGCGACGTGGCCCTCCATCGCGGCGAGCGTCTGCTCGTCGAATACCTGACTGACGAGGCCGAGATCCTTGAACACCAGCACTTGAGAGCCGTCGGCGACGGCGATACCCGCCGCCTCCTGGCCTCTGTGCTGCAGGGCATAGAGGCCGTAGTACGTGAGCTTCGCCACGTCTTCGCCGGGAGCCCAGACGCCGAAGACGCCACATTCTTCTCTGGGTTCATCCGATGAGCCGCTTGCGCGAAGAGTGTCAGTGGTGTCCGTCTGCTCGATCTGCTCGGCGGTCACGATCAGTTTGCTCCCTGGGGGCTGTGGGTGACGTTGCTCAGTCTACGGTCAACATCGTTCGAAGGTGGAATCGAAGTGAGGTGTCGGCGAATCTTTCGCCACCCACTTCAACGCATCGGGGCCCCTCTTCATTTCGGGAGTTCCACGATCGGCAGCCAGTCGGCAACCTCACCGGCGCGCGATCCCGAGGACTGCAACGCCCCACTCGCGGTGGCATCGGCCATCGTGAGCAGGCCGGTGGCCAGCAGGAGCCAGGTGCGCGGATCGGTCTCGACCACGTTCGGCGGGTTCCCACGGGTGTGAGCCAGTCCCGAGATGCACTGCACCGCAACGAACGGTGGCACCCTCACCTCGACGCTCGCCCCGGGCGCCAGGGCGGCCAGCGTTCTGGCGGTCAGTCGCACCGCTTCGGCGAGCACGCCCCGCTCCGGCATCGCGACGGTGTCGTCACGCAGCCAGTCGGCAATGGCCCACACGGCCTCGCGGGTCTTCGTCGGATCCGCAGTGCGCCGGGCGGCCATTCACCTAGTCTCGCAGGATGGCCTTCGACCGCCACCGGCCGCCATACAAGCTGGCCGGAGCGGTGCTGCTGGCAATCGTCGTACTCTTCGGGTTCCTGCTCGCCAAGCAGTACCGCGGCGACTTCGTCAAGCAGACCGAACTGAGAGTGCTCGCGGGCCGGGCCGGCCTTGTCGTGGACCCCGGCTCGAAGGTCACCCTCAATGGCGTCGAGATCGGACG
>JAOPWT010000458.1 GCA_025965555.1 Mycobacterium sp. | reverse complement strand
TGCTGGGTGGCCAGAGCGGCGAGCTCCGAAGCACCGATCGGCAAGTCGCTCTCTGCGTCTACCGAGCGGTACTCACTTGTACTCATGGAACTTGTCCACCGCCACGTCCTCGAGCACGGCGAGCGCGTCGTCGGTCAGCACGGCCAGCGACGAGTACAGGGCGACGAGGTAGGACGCGATCGCATTGCGGTTGATGCCGGTGAACCGTACGGACAACCCGGGCGCCTGCTCGCCGACGAGCCCCGGCGGGAACAGACCCACGACGCCCTGGCGCTCCTCGCCGGTGCGCACCAGGATGACCTTGGTCTTGCCGTCCTCGACGGGCACCTTGTCGGAGGGCACCAGCGGGATGCCGCGCCACGCGATGAACTGCGCGCCGAACAGGTTGACCACTGGCGGCGGCACTCCCCGGCGGGTGGCTTCCCTGCCGAACGCGGCGACGCCGAGCGGGTGGGTCAGGAAGAAGCTCGGCGTCTTCCACACCTTGGTGATCAACGAGTCCAGATCGTCAGGGGTGGGTGCGCCGCCGAGCGTCTGAATGGTCTGCTCGGGGGTGACCTGGGAGAGCAACCCGTACTCGGCGTTGTTGACCAGCTCGAACTCCTGCTGCTCCTTGATGGTCTCGATGGTGAGCCTGAGCTGCTGGGTGATCTGGTCGTGCGGGCTGGAGTAGAGATCGGACACCCGGGTGTGGACGTCGAGCAGCGTCGAGATGGCCCGCAGGGTGTACTCGCGGGGGCTGGTCTCGTAGTCGACGTACGTCTGGGGGAGCGGATCGTCGTCGTTCGACCCCTCGTCGGCGTGGATGGCCACCCGGTCGGGATTGACGACCCGGTTGACCCGGTAGATGCCCGCCTCCACCGGAACCCAGCTCAGCAGGTGCAGAAGAAAGCGAGGGGTGATCGTCGAGAGCTGGGGGACGGTCTTGGTGGCGTTGGCAAGCTGCCGGGCGGCGAGATCGCCGAGTGCCTGTGACTCGTTCTGGGCCGACGTCATGACTGACCTCCTGGGACTGAAGAGGGATGGGGCGGTTCATGCCAACCATAGGTCCGGAGACGGCCCCCGAAATGGGTTAGCGCGCACGCCGAAGAAAATCCCACGTTGGTTGCCGCCCGATCATGACGTACCCTCGACGTCATGCAACTGCCCGCACTGTCGGCGCGCGCGATCTTCGCGCGTTCCTCGGTGCTGCCGTGCTGTTGTTGTTGTTGATCTTCTGACGCCCCCGTTGTCCTGTGTCGACCCCGCCCACTCGGCGGAGCGGTCACGCGTGATCACACTCAGAAGGTCCACCCATGAACGTCCTCTCCATTTCCGAGCGCACCCATACCCCGGTGGCCATTCGCCGCCGCGAGGTGGCGGGAAGCGTCGAGCTCAGCCGCATGACCAGGTACCGCGGCGGCACCTACTCGCACACGGTCGGCACGCTGGTGTTCACCGACGGTGAGGTCGCGCGGACCGACCTG
This sequence comes from Mycobacterium sp., assembly GCA_025965555.1. Lineage (GTDB taxonomy): Bacteria > Actinomycetota > Actinomycetes > Mycobacteriales > Mycobacteriaceae > Mycobacterium. The sequence goes on along the minus strand of JAOPWT010000458.1, from coordinate 2,316 downwards.
ATCAGGCTCAACCCGAACGTCGAGGCGTATTCGCTGGACTTCGGCGGCATGGCCCCGACGGGGCCGTCGCACTACCGCGCGGCTACCTGGACCGCGGTGACCAATTTGCGCGCCAGGGCCAAGGAGCCCGAGGTCGACTGGATCCTTCGGAACTCCTTCCCGACGCTCGGCACCGCCGAACTGAGCAGGCGGCTGCGGGCGGCCGGCTACCCGCTGGGTGGGTCGAACATCGCCGAGCACGAGGCGATCGCGGCCACCCAGGCGGCGATCTGGTTCTTCACCAACGACATGGCGCTCGACACCAGCCCGCGGAACGTGCCGACGACGGCACGACGAGATGAGCAAGGGATCACCTTCGAGTTCGAGGGCGCCCATCAGCTCGGCGGCTACACCGTCGAGGTGACGTCCGGAGCGGCGTCGCTGCGGCTGCAGAAGTCCGTCGACGGCTCGGTGTGGCACGACGTCGACACCTCGGGCGTCGACGTCACCGGCCCCGGGGCGTACCGCAAGGCGCTCGGCTCGGGCAGCACGCTGTCCCGGCAGCTGCCTGGCCGCACTGCCGAGGGCTACCGCCACTACCGCCTCGTCGGCGCGGGCGAGGCGGGCGGTGTCCGCGTCGGCGAGGTGACGTTCTGGCTCGAGGGCGTCGGCCACTACCGCAATGACGACCGCGTCGTCCACCTCTACGACCATCTCATTGCAGGCGCTCGGTGGGCTCGACGTCACGCGGTGGCGCCGGAACTGTCCGCCGTCGCGGCCACCGTCGACGGCGGCCTCGTCGGGCCGCTGCGGCTACACGCCAATCAGTCTGCGGCGCTTGTGGTTTCAGAGGGAACGCTGGTGGACGCCGACGGCGCGGACGTGCACACCTGCGAACCGGGCGCCGAGTTCTACGTCCGCCCCACGCCCGGCGCGCACTCCGTCACGGTCACGGCCACGGTTCCCGCCCGGGCCGACGGTTTCGGCGGTCGCGTGATCACCGGGGTGGCGCGCGACGACGCCCACAGCAGGCTCACGCCCGTCGCGCTGGCCGTGCCCGCCCCGCTCGCGGTGGAATTCCACCTCCAGTGGCGCGCAGAGATGCTCTCGCAGACCGCCGTCGGCTGAGGCCCTACATCGGGGCGTTGGCCGGCTGAAACACGCCGGTGCTATCGGCTTCCTCTTCGGCGCGGATCACGTGCACGACGGCATTGATCAACGCCAGGTGGGTGAAGGCCTGCGGGAAGTTGCCGAGATGCCGTCCGGTGCGCGGCTCGATCTCCTCGGCGTAGAGGTGCAGCGAGCTGGCGAACGACAGCAACCGTTCGCACAGATGCTTGGCTCTGCTGATCTCGCCGATCTCGACGAGCGCCGACACCAACCAGAACGAGCAGATGGTGAATGATCCCTCTTCACCGGACAGGCCGTCGTCGGTCTCCTCGGTGCGGTACCGCAGCACCAACCCGTCCTCGGTCAGTTCGTCGGCGATGGCCAGCACCGTCGCCCGCACGCGCGGGTCGTCAGGGGGCAGGAACCGCGTCAAGGGAACCAACAGCAGCGACGCGTCAAGGGCGTCGTCGCCGTAGCGCTGGGTCAGCGCGCCGCGGTGGTCGACGCCGTGGGCGAGGATGTCCGCCTTGATCTCCTCGGCGATCGCCCGCCACTGCTGCGCGTAGCTCTTCTCGCCCTGCAGATCGGCCAGCTTCGAGCCGCGGTCAAGCGCCACCCAGCACATGACCTTGCTCGACGTGAAGTGCTGCGGCTCGCCGCGCACCTCCCAGATTCCGCGGTCGGGCTCGCGCCAGTGCTTGATGGCCTCTTCCACCTGCAGCTTGAGCACCGGCCACAGCGTCTCGGGGATCTGTTCGCGTGACTTGGCGTGCAGATACACCGAATCCAGCATCGAACCCCAGATGTCGTGCTGCATCTGGTCATAGGCGCCGTTGCCGATGCGCACCGGCCGGGAGTTGTCATAGCCGGAGAGGTGGTGGAGCTCCTCCTCGACGAGGGTGCGCTCGCCGCCGACGCCGTACATCACCTGGAGTGGGTGGCGCTCACCGTTGTTGGCACCCGACACGTCGGCGATGAACGAGAAGAAGTCGTCGGCCTCGCGGTCCAGACCCAGGGTGTACAGACCCCACAGCGCGAACGTGGAGTCCCGAATCCACGCGTAGCGGTAGTCCCAATTGCGTTCGCCCTGCGGCGTTTCCGGAAGCGAGGTGGTACTCGCCGCCAGCAGGGCGCCGGTGGGCGAGTACGTCAACCCCTTCAGCGTCAAGGCGCTGCGCTGCAGATACGAGCGCCACGGGTGATCAGGGAAGTCCCCGATGTTGATCC
>JAOPWT010000455.1 GCA_025965555.1 Mycobacterium sp. | reverse complement strand
GTCGACCGAGTGGATGAAATGCTCTTCCTGGTCGTGGCGGCCTTGTACACCGCCGTGAGTGTTGTCCCGCAAGTCGTCGAAATGGCGCATCAGGCCCGTCACATATCCGGGGACGTCGTAATCCTCGGAAACCGGCAAGCTGCTCATGTGAAACCGGCGTCGGTCTCTTCAGAGGGCACCATCAAGTCCTCACTCTGCTCGCGAGCCTTGGGATTCTGACGATAAGCCTGTCGCGCAGCATCGTGGCCAGCATGATGGCCAGCGCTACGACCGGCTTTCGGCTCGGCAGTGTGGGCTTGCCGCGACCCAGCCGAGCGATCTGCTCCTGATACCAAGCGCCGCTGAGCAGGTCGTCGATGTTGTTGCCGACCTTTTGTGGCTCGGCCAGGCTGACCTCGGTAGTGCCGTCGAGGATGCGACGGGGAAGTCCGGCTCGACCGCGATCGGCCGCGCGAGCCCGATCACGTCGGCGGCGCCGCTTTCCACCGCGTCGATCATGGCGGTGCGGCTGCGGAATTCGCCGGAAAGCATCACTGGGACAGTCAATTCCCGCGCGAATCGTTGGGCGTAGGCCAGGAAATACGGCTCAGGCGCTCCGCTCTGGTCGCGAGCTGGTCCGCCGTCGATCATCGCCGAGCTTTCATAGGTACCACCGGAAAACTCAATCAGGTGCACGCCTTCGTTCTCCAGGGCTTGGGCCACGATCAGTGCGTCGTCGGCGTCGAAGCCTCCGCTCTGGCAGTCGGAGACGTTCATCTTGACGGTGAGCAGGAACGCCTCTGGCGTCAGCGATTTCACCGCACGTAGGACCTCGATGAGCATCCGCATCCGGTTCTGCACCGAACCGCCCCATTGGTCGGTGCGCTGATTAACCAGCGGCGACAGGAACTGGCTCAACAGATAGCCGTGTGCGGCATGTATCTGCACGCCGGCGAAACCTGCCTCTGCGGCGATCCGCGCAGCGGAGGTGAACTGAGCGATGATCTGCCTGATCTCGGGGTCGGTGAGTGCCCTGGGTGGCTTGAACAGTGGGCCACCGATTGTCAGCGACGCAGTCACAGATTAACATTGTTCGCCGCGAGCGGTCCGCACCCCGGTAGCGACTCGCAACCTAGATCTGGACGTCGCAACCTAAATCAGGACAGGACATGTGCGAACCGACCGCACCCGTCACCGCCACCACCGTGCCCGCCAACCACACCAGCGGGTTGACCATGCCCCGGCGCCAACGCAACCGCGCCGAAGACCGCGCCTACCGCATCCAATACGAACGCGAACTCAACCAACGCGAAAGCTAACCTGCAGTGGCTCAGGACATTAGGTGCCGAGCACCCTCACGCACGCACGTGCGATCGCCAGCTCCTCGTTGGTGGGGATGACGAGCACCGTCGTCGGCGACGTCTCGAACGAGATGCGCCGCGGCGAGCGGGCCGGGCTGTCGTTGAGATGCTCATCGAGTTCGACGCCGAGCGGTGCGAGACCACTGAGCGCGTCCCTGCGGACCGCCGCGTCGTTCTCACCGATGCCTGCCGTGAACGTGATGACGTCGGTGTTGCCCAACAGCGCCAGGTAGGAGCCGATGTACTTGCGCAACCGGTGAATGTAGACGTCATAGGCCAATTGTGCTTCTGCGTCGCCGGATTCGATGCGCTGGTGCAACAGGCGGAAGTCGATCTCGCCACCGAGACCCAGAACCCCGGAGCGCCGGTTGAGCATCGTCTCGACGTCGGCCATGCTCATCCCCGCCGTACGGTGCAGGTAGATGATGACGCCGGGGTCGAGGTCACCCGACCGGGTGCCCATCACCAGACCCTCCATCGGCGTGAGACCCATCGAGGTGTCCTGGGGCCTGCCACCGACGATCGCCGACGCCGACGCGCCGTTGCCGAGGTGCAGCACGATCTGGTTGAGCGACTCCAACGGTGTCTGGAGGAACACGGCGGCCTGCTCGCTGACGTACTGGTGCGACGTGCCGTGGAAGCCGTAGCGCCGGATGTGCCACTGGGCGGCCACGTCTCGAGGAATCGCATAGGTCGCGGCGGTAGCAGGCAGGTCGTGGAAGTACGCCGTGTCGAACACGGCGACCTGGGGCAGATCGGGTAACACCTTGCGGGCCACCTCGATGCCGAGAATTGCCGGCGGATTGTGCAGCGGCGCCAGCGGCGAGAGCGTCTCCAATTTGGTGATCAAGGCATCGTCGACGACCGTCGGCCGATGCAGGTCGGGTCCGCCGTGCACGACGCGGTGCCCGACCGCGACCAGTCCGAGCGAGTCGAAGTCACGCCCCGTCTCCGACAACTCGTCGAACGCCGCCCGCAGCGCGGCTTCGTGATCGGCGATGGGACCTGTGCCGATGCGCTCGATGTTCCCGTCGGCGAGCTGTCTGCCCGAATCGGGTTCGAGGACGGCGTATTTCAGTGACGACGAGCCGCAGTTCAGCACCAGCACCGTGCGCGGCATGGTCGCGATCACTTGCCCTGCGCCTGGATCGCGGTGATGGCCACGGTGTTGACGATATCCTCGACGAGGGCGCCTCGCGACAGATCGTTGACCGGTTTGTTGAGCCCCTGAAGCACCGGCCCGATCGCGATCGCCCCGGCGCTACGCTGCACGGCCTTGTAGGTGTTGTTGCCCGTGTTCAGGTCGGGGAAGATCAGGACGGTCGCACGGCCCGCGACCTTGGAGTCGGGCATCTTGGTCGCCGCGACCGACGGCTCCACGGCGGCGTCGTACTGGATGGGCCCCTCGACCAGTAGGTCGGGTTCGCGCGAGCGCACCAATTCGGTTGCCGTCCTTACCTTGTCGACGTCAGCTCCGGTCCCGGACGTGCCGGTCGAATAGGACAGCATGGCCACCCTGGGATCGATGCCGAACTGGGCAGCGGTGCGAGCGGACGAGATCGCGATGTCAGCGAGCTGCTCGGCCGTGGGATCCGGCACGATCGCGCAGTCGCCGTAAGCCAGAACTTCGTCGGCCAGGCACATCAGGAAGATGCTCGACACCGTCGACACGTCGGGCAGCGTCCTGATGATCTCGAACGCGGGTCGCACCGTGTGCGCCGTGGTGTGCCTGGCACCGGACACCATGCCGTCGACCATGTCGTTGTGCACCAGCATGGTGCCGAAATAGGACACGTCATGGATGATTTCACGCGCCTGCTCGACCGTGACGCCCTTACGCTTGCGTAGTTCCGCATACTGCTCGGCGAACTGATCGCACAGTTCGCTGGTCTGCGGGTCCAGTACCGTGGCCGCCGAGAGGTCGACACCGAGTTCGGCCGCACGGGCCCGGACGACGGGTTCCTTGCCGAGGATGGTCAGGTCGGCCACCGACCGTTGCAGCAACCGGCCTGCCGCCTTGAGGATGCGGTCGTCGTCACCCTCCGGTAGCACGATGCGCTTGCGGTCGGACCGAGCCCGGTCCTGCAGCTGGTAGGTGAACATCTGCGGCGTCACGACTGACGGCACCGAAATGGATAGCTGCGCAAGGAGATCGGCAGTATCGACGTAGGTCTCCATCAACGTCAGAGCGGTGTCGATCTTGCGATGCGAGCGGGTCGTCACACGTCCGCGTGCCGACGCAACGGCCCGCGCGGTGTCGTACGTGCCGAGGTCGGTGGTGACGACGGGAAGCCGTAGGCCGAGTCCCGACACCAGCGCCTCGATCGACGGATGCAGTGGCAGCCCACCGTTGAGGATCATGCAGGACAGCGACGGAAAGCCAGCCGCGGCATGGGCACTCGCGACGGCGAGGACCACGTCGGAGCGGTCGCCAGGGGTGATCACCGCCATGCCCTCGCGCAACCGCTCGAGCACGTGCTCGGCCGTCATCCCGGCGACCAGCACACCCAGCGCCTCACGGCTGAGCAGGTCCTCGTCACCGCTCAGCACGGCACCGTGGACGGCATCCCTCAGCTCGGCCACCGACGGTGCCACCAGCAGAGGTTCCTCCGGCACCACGTAGCTCTTCGGCGCGACGCGCTTGAGAGCCTCGGCGACGGCGGTGAGTTCCGCCGGGTCGCAACGGTTGGCGACCACCGCGGCGGTGTGGGCGTGTTGGCCTGCGATCTCCGCCAGGCACAGCTCGACCACGTGCGCGACGTCGTCGGGGGTGCGGTCGGCGGCCCGCACGGCGAGCACGATGGGGGCGCCGAGGTTGACGGCGATGCGCGCATTGACCGACAGCTCACTGGGCGATGCGACGTCGGTGTAGTCGCTGCCGACGATCAAAACGGCGTCGCACTTCTCGGCGACCTGGTGGTAGCGGTCGACGATGTCGGCCAGCGCGGAGTCCGGATCCTCGTGCAGCTGCTGGTATCCGACGCCGACGCACTCGTCGTACTCCAGCCCCGCGGTGGTGTGGGCGATCAACAGGTCGAGGATGTAGTCCCTGCCCTCGCCCATGCGGGTGATGGGCCGGAACACGCCCACCCTGGCCACGGTCGACGCGAGCCGGTGCAGGATACCGAGGGCGATGGTCGACTTACCGGTGTCGCCTTCGGGAGATGCGATGTAGATGGCGGAAATTGCGGGCGCGGTCAGTGGACTGTCGGACACGCCTACAGCCTTCCTCATCCAACTGACCGTTGCCCCCGGCCTGCCTGAAGTACTCTGCGAGTTTGCCAGAGTAGTGACGAGCTCGATGATATAGGTGGGCATCATCTTCGGTGTTTCAGTGAACGGACTCGTTCGGCGGTGGTGCCACGTCGTCATCGCATCGGCATTGGTAACCGTTCTGGTGTCCCCCGCCGCGTCGATCGCACGGGCCGACGACGGTGTGTCGCCAGCGGTCAGCTGGACTCAACTCGGGCTGTCGAGCCGAGTCGACCTCGTCGGTTCCGATGAAAAGACCGAGGTGGGCATGCCTGTACCTCAAGGGATCTCACCGACGATCCTGACCGGGACGATCGGTCCCGCCATCAAGGCGACCGGCCGCGTCGACGTGATCGATGGGCGGGGCGTGGCGCTCGGCAGCATTCCGATACCGCTCGACGTCGCCACCGTTCCGTTCGTCGTGGACGTCTCAGCGGCCGAGGTACTCGATGGTGTGGCGAAGTTGAGCTTCGTGATCCGCGACGACGACGTGACCGCGGACCGTTGTCGGCAGCCTCCGGCGGTGACGTTGAGCCAACTCGCCACGACGTACTCCGGTCCGACGCCGAATCCGCGCACGGTTGCCGACTTCCTCCCCGGTTACCTGGACCGCGTCGTCATCTGGGTCGGTCCGAGTCCCAGCCGTGATCAACAACAGGCCGCGCTGGTGTTGGTCGGCGATCTCACCCGCCTGTACCGGCCGATGCCGGTTCGCATCGACGTCGACACCGCCGCGGCCCCGCCGGCAGGCGATGGCGTGGGGACACAACGCACGATCGCGATCGTCGAGGCGGATCGAGCCGGACTGTCCGTCGAGAATCCGGACACCCCGGCGGCCATCCTCAACGTCTCGGGCAAGGGTTCCGAACTGCTGCGACAGGTGGATCTGTTCACCGACCGCCGGTTCGGCCTCGCACAGAGCCGCTCGGCCGCAGTGACGTCGGTCAAGGACGGCGCGGCCAGGTCGACCGACACCCTGTCGTTCACCGACCTTGGACTCACGGCCGAGACCTCGGTGCTCGGCGTCAGCAATCTCTACATCGGTTTCGACGCCGCTGCGTTCGCGGTCGGTCCGATCAACGGCGCGAAAGTCCATGTGATCGCCAAGTACACGCCGGTGACCAACGCCGACGCGTCACTGCTGATCCGATCGGGTAGCGCGATATTGGCCTCCCACGTTCTGGACCAATCGGGCGCCGTCGACCTCACGGCGGACATCCCCTCGAGCGGCATCAGCTCGAATGTCGGTCTCACACTTGAGGTTCGCTACGTCCCGCGCAGGGACTGTGCGGGCACCTTCGACCGCATGACGTTCGTCGTGGATTCCCAGTCGACCGTCACCGTGAGCCAGGGCAGCGACAATCGGGGCGGATTCGCAGTGTTGCCAATGGCATTCACGCCGGAGTTCGACGTCGTGCTCGGCAATGCCGATCAGATCAGGTACGCCGCGCAGGCGATCAACCTGCTGGGGCAGCAGACGACGGTCGCGCTCAGGCCCAACGTGACGACGCTCGAGGCAGCGGTGCAGAACAGATCGGGTCTGCTGGTAGCGGCGAGCGGACCGGCGTTGGCCCGCGAGGGGCTGCTGCCCCCGCTGCTGATGACGAGCTCGACCGCCGTCGACGTCAACGGCACACCCGTCACCGGCATCAACCTCAACGGTTCGTTGGGCGTCATCGAGTCGTTCTCCAGCGGCGGACGCATGGTCCTGGTTGTCGACACGTCCGGTGACCCTGGGTTACTGGATCGCAGCTTCGAGCACGTCCGCGGGTTGGCGGGGCGGTGGGGGGCGTTGACCGGCGACGTGATCGCGACGGGTGCCGACGGCAACACCGTCGAGCTGTCCGTGCGTCTGGGGGCATCGAATGCCGATCCGTCGACCGCGCCGCACGACGGATTCAAGTGGTGGACCTGGCTCGCCATCGCGGTGGGCGCGGTGGCACTCTCGGCCGTCGTCGGGGCACTCTTCCTCCGTTGGCGCCGCGCCCAGCCGTGACCGCGGCGCGGCGGCGCTAGCCGAGCTTGCGCAGGCGCGGCTCCAGATCCCGCTGGAACAGCTCGAGGAACCGCCGCTGATCGTGGCCGGGAGCGTGGAAGACCAGGTGATTGAGGCCCCATCCGACGTAGTCCTTGACCTTGGCGACGGCCTCGTCGGGATCGCTCGCCACGATCCAGCGCTTGGCGACCTGCTCGATCGGCAGCTCGTCGGCGGCCTTCTCCATCTCGAGCGGGTCGTGGATGTTGGTCTTCTGCTCGGCGGTCAGCGACAGCGGCGCCCAGAACCTGGTGTTCTCCAACGCGAGTTCGGGATCGGTGTCGTAGGAGATCTTGATCTCGATCATCCGGTCCACGTCGTCGGGGTTCTTGCCCGCCGCCTCGGCTCCCTCCTTCATGGCGGGGATGAGCTTGTCCTTGTACAGCTCCTCACCCTTGCCCGAGGTGCAGATGAAACCGTCGCCCGCGCGGCCGGCGTACTTGGCCACCTGGGGCCCGCCCGCGGCGATGTAGATCGGGATGCCACCCTCGGGCACATCGTAGATCGACGCGCCCTTGGTCTTGTAGTACTCGCCCTCGAAGTCGACCCGGTCACCCAGCCACAGCTCGCGCATCAGGCGCACCGCCTCGCGCAGCCGCGCGTAGCGCTCCTTGAACTCGGGCCACTCCCCCTCGTAACCGGTGGCGATCTCGTTGAGCGACTCGCCGGTCCCGACCCCGAGGAAGATGCGGTCGGGATACAGGCACCCCATCGTGGCGAAGGCCTGCGCGATGACGGCAGGGTTGTAACGGAACGTCGGGGTCAGCACCGAAGTGCCCAAGACCAGGCGCTTGGTGCGCTCGCCGACCGCAGTCATCCAGGCCAGCGAGAACGGCGCGTGGCCGCCCTCGTGGCGCCACGGTTGAAAGTGATCGCTGACCGTCGCGCTGTCCATGCCGTGCGCCTCGGCCTCCACGGCGAGCTCGACGAGTTCCCGCGGGGCGAACTGCTCTGCCGACGCCTTGTATCCCAACTTGAGTTCAGCCACGTTCCTTTTCTACTCCACGGGCGGCCCGGGTATTCCTCGGCGTCACTCTCCTCGGCGAATCTGAGCGGATCGACGGCACGCATAGACTGGTGCCGTGGGGACTTCAGTCGAGTTGCAGGCCATCACCGACACCGTCCACTTCGCGCACACCGACCTCGTCAACTGGACACTGGTGACCGACGGCAAGGGTGTCGTGATCATCGACGCGGGGTTCCCCGGTCAGCGTGACGACGTCCTCGGCTCGGTCCGCGACCTCGGGTTCGGCGTCGACGACATCCACGCGATCCTGCTCACCCACGCCCACGTGGACCACTTCGGCGCGGCCATCTGGTTCGCCAAAACCCATGGCACGCCGGTCTTCTGCCACGCCAGCGAGGTGGGCCACGCGCACCGCGAGTATCTGGAGCAGGTGTCGCCACTCGATCTGGCGGCCAAGGCCTGGCTGCCGCGCGACCTGACCTGGTCGTTGAACATCGCTCGCGTCGGCGCACTGACGCGCGATGGCATCCCCACCGCACATGCCCTCACCGAGGAGGTTGCGGCGGCACTGCCCGGCACACCGATGGCGATTCCCACGCCAGGCCACACCGGCGGACACTGCTCCTACGTGGTCGACGGCGTGCTCATCAGTGGCGACGCCCTGGTCACGGGTCACCCGGTGTCGACGCACCGCGGACCGCAGCTGTTGCCCGGCCTGTTCAATCACGATCAGGCAGCCTGCGTCCGGAGCCTCTCTGCGCTGGGGATGCTGGACACCGAAGTCCTGCTGCCGGGCCACGGCCCGGTCTGGCACGGTCCCGTCAGGGAGGCGGCCGAGCAGGCCTTGGCTAGGTGAGGATCTCGTATCCGATGAGGAAGATCGCGGTCAGCATGAACCCGGAGCCGAGGACGATCGTTGGCATCAGAATCGTCTGGTCGAGTTCCTCGGGATCACGCGCATCCGACGCGACGGGTCCGTACAACACCTTGCCGACCGCCGATTCGCGGAACCTGCGCAACACTCGGCCGACCCCGTCGTTCGGCTTGCGCCCCACGTAGGAGCGCAGGCCCACTCCCCCCGCGAACGTCAAGAGGCCAGCGGCGAGGATCTACCAGCCCACCGTCAGCTCCGACAGCACGGTTCGAGCGTAGCCGCCCTACAACCCCCAGCGCTTCGCGATCAGCTCGTGGGAGCGAAGGCGGTCGGTGTGGGAGTGGGTAACCGACGTGACGACCAGCTCGTCGGCGCCACTGAGCCGTTGCAGGGCATCCAACCGGTGGGCCACCTGATCGGGATCACCAACGAATTGCGTTGCGGTGCGGTCCTTTACCACCGCCTCCTGCTCGGCCGTCAACGGTGGACTCGACTGCGGATCCGGGTAGGGCACGGCCCCGTCGCCGGCGCGGATGGCGTGGACCCAATGTCCATAGGTCGACGCCAGGTGCTTGGCGGTGGCGGTGTCGTCGGCCACCACGATGTCCGCGGACACCACGACGTAGGGCTCGCGCAACTCCGCAGAGGGCTGGAAGCCGTCGCGATAGACCTCGATCGCCTCCAACGCCGTGGCCGGGGTGATGTGGTAACTCGCCACGAACGGAAGGCCGAACTTGGCGGCCACCCGCGCGCTCTGCCCCTTGCTGCTGCCGAACACCCACGGCCACAACGCGGCTCGCTCTCCGGGCGTGACATGGGTCTCGACTCCGTCGACGGAAAAGGTGCCGTCGAGCATCGCGAGGAGGTCGGCCACCTGGTCGCCGAAGTCGGGCGCGTTCGCACCGGGCTGCTGCAGCACCGACATCCTTGCCTGCAGCCGCGGATTGCTCAACAGGGTGCTGAGGTCGAACGGCGCCGGGATGACGACGTCGTCGGTCTCGTGCCAGATCCGCGGCGGCGCCGTCGGCCCCTTCGGTTTCGCGGCGGCCGCCTCCCGGCGCCGCTGACCCGATCGGCCAACGCCGAGATCGATGCGGCCGGGGTGCAACGCATCGAGGATGCCGAAGCTCTCGACTACCGCGACGGCGGTGGTGTAGCCAAGCTGCACGGCGGCCGCACCGACGTGAATCCGCTCGGTGGCCGCGGCCAGCTGGCCGATCAGCACCGCGGGTGATGAGCTCGCCACCGCGACGAAGTGGTGCTCGGCTAGCCAGTAGCGGCGGTACCCCCACCGCTCGGCGTGCTGGGCCAGGTCGACGGTGTTGCGCAACGCCGTCGCAGCGTCGCTGCCCTCGCTGATCGGTGCGAGATCGAGGATGGACAGGGGAACGGTCATCGCTGCAGCTCCTTCAGGAACGCCATCGGGTAGACCTCTCCCTCGGCGGGCAACGGATCGGTCAGCTTCCGGTACCCGGTGGCCAGGTACAACGCCTCGGCCTCCGGCTGGCGGTCGCCGGTCGTGAGGTAGATGCACTGGTAGCCGCGTCCGGCGATCTCCGCCTCGAGCGCGAGCAGAAGCGCCCTCGCCAGACCGCGACGGCGGTGCCCGCTGTCGGTCCAGATGCGCTTGAGCTCGGCCGTCTGCTCATCGAAGCGCCGGAACGCGCCGCCGGTCACGGGCCGGTCACCCTGCACTCCGGGGAGCAGTCCGATGAGCATGCCCCCGCCGGGCGCCTCGAACGCGTCGGCCGGATAGCCCCGCAGCCACGTCGCCACCCCGTCTGCCGTGCCGCCGTATCTGGTGGCGTACTCGACGGCGAGTTCGGCCAGCAGCGGCTCGGCGAGGTCGTCGTGCTGGCCGACGGCGACGAAGTGCAATCCGTCGACGGTGGGCAGGGTCATCACCTCAATGTCTAACGTGGTGCGCCTTCCCGCATTCCAGACGGGGGTATTCGCCTCAGCGTGATTGCAATGTCGCCAGCCTTCAAAACCAGACTTGACACGTGTAAAGTTCGGCGTCATGGACAACATCAGGGGCAGGACCATCGCCATCACCGGCGCCGCCCGCGGCATCGGACATGCCACCGCGAAGGCCCTTTTGAACCGCGGCGCTCGGGTGGTCATCGGTGACCGCGACGTCGCGGTCCTCGAGTCGGCGGTCACTGATCTCGCCAACTTCGGCCAGGTCACCGGCTATCCACTCGACGTCACCGACAGGCAGTCGTTCGAGAGCTTTCTCGACAAGGCCCGCACCGACGGAGACGGCCACCTCGACGTGCTCATCAACAACGCGGGCGTCATGCCCGTCGGCCCGTTCCTCGACCAGTCCGAGCAGTCCATCCGCTCCTCGATCGAGGTCAACTTCTACGGCGTGCTCACCGGATGTCAGCTGGTGCTGCCCGAGATGGTGCGCCGTCGGCGCGGGCACGTCGTGAACATCGCCTCGATGGCGGGCATGGTCGCCGTGCCCGGTCAGGTCGTCTACGCGGGCACCAAGTTCGCCGTGGTCGGCCTGTCCACCGCGCTGGCCGACGAGTTCGCCCCCCACGGCGTCGAGGTGACGGTGATCCTGCCGACGTTCACCAACACCGAACTCATCGCGGGCACCAAGAACACCGGCGCGCAGAAGCCCGTGCAACCCGAGGACATCGCCGCCGCGATCGTCAAGGCCCTCGACAAGCCCAAGACGCACGTGTCGGTGCCGACGCCACTGCGGTTCGTCGGCGCCGTCACGTCGATGCTCGGGCCGCGCGGCAGGCGTTGGCTGTCCAAGCAGATGGGCAACGACCACGTGTTCCTCGACTTCGACAAGTCCGCGCGCAAGACCTACGAGAACCGGGCCCAGGCCGCGCAGGGCGTGCTCGAGAAGCCGGGCGACAGCTAGAACAAGGGCTCCGTCACGTAGACGTTCAGCGGGCGCACCAGCAGCTCGGACGAGACGGGCGTGAACCGGAAGTACGAGTAGTCGATGGCGCACGTCGGTTGACAGGTCTCGATACTGAACTGCCCCAACATGTCTCGCTGCCACGGCAGTCGAGCGCGATGAGCCCGGCCACGTTCCAGCTCGCAGACGAACGGCTCCCAGTCGAAGGCGTCCAACAGCTCGTCCCAACCGCCCGCGAGTGGATACACCGTGTCGCACAGCAGATAGCCGTGGAACACCTCTTCCTCGGTGAGCGCAGGCGGACTGGCCACGTCCGCGGTCTGCAGATACCAGCTCGCCGAGTCCGCGATGGCGTCACCGTGCACCATTCGGCTCAATGTCATGACGACGCTCAGCTCTTCGCGCGCTTCCGACTCCGACTCGTAGATCCGCGGAATCTCGATGGCGTCCGGCGCGCCATCGAAGCTCTCCGGAGCGCCACGCAGGTAGTAGACGAGGCGGTCCGGCCCTGGCATGTCGAAAGGATACGGGCGGGGACCGACAAGATCAGCCGCCCGATCGGTGCGCCTCGACCTCGTCCAGCCGCGCGAACAG
>JAOPWT010000446.1 GCA_025965555.1 Mycobacterium sp. | reverse complement strand
TCCCAGAGCGCCGACTCGACCAGCGCCTCCGGCGTGGCCTTGCCGTACTTCTGCATCATCCGCGCGTCGAGCGAGCCCGCGTTGACGCCGATGCGGATCGGGATGCCCGCGTCACCGGCCGCCTTGGCGACCTCCTTGACCCGGCCGTCGAACTCCTTGATGTTGCCGGGGTTGACCCGCACGGCCGCGCAGCCCGCGTCGATGGCGGCGAAGATGTACTTCGGCTGGAAGTGGATGTCGGCGATCACCGGGATGTTCGCCTTCTTGGCGATCGCAGGCAACGCGTCGGCGTCCTCCTGCCGAGGGCAGGCGACGCGGACGATGTCACAGCCGGACGCGGTCAGCTCGGCGATCTGCTGCAGCGTCGCGTTGATGTCGTGAGTCTTCGTGGTGCACATCGACTGCACGGCGATCGGATAGTCGCTACCGACGCCGACGTCGCCGACCATGAGTTGGCGCGTCTTGCGGCGCGGGGCCAGCGTCGGCGCCGGCGGTGCCGGCATACCCAAACCGACGGACATGATGACTTCTTCCTAAAACCTATTGGAACAACCTGATCGGATTGACCAGGTCAGCGGTGACGGTCAACAACATGTAGCCGCCCACCACGACGAGAACGACGTAGGTGGCGGGCATCAGCTTGAGGTAGTTGACCGGTTCGGCCGCGTCGACGCGGCGCATCGACCGAATCATATTGCGGATCTTCTCGTACACGGCAATCGCGATGTGGCCACCGTCGAAGGGCAGCAGGGGCAGCAGGTTCACCGCGCCGAGCACGAAGTTCAGCTGAGCGAGGAAGAACCAGAACGCCACCCATAGCCCCGCCTCGACGGTGTCGCCGCCGATGATGCTGGCGCCGACGACGCTGATCGGCGTCTCCGGATCGCGTTCACCACCACCGATGGAATGCCACAGTGCGCCGATCTTGGTGGGAATCTTGGCCAGCGACTTGCCGAGTTCGACCACCAGGTCGCCGCTGAAGGCGAAGGTCGCGGGCACCGCCGAGAGCGGGTTGTACTTCGTGGGTCCGTACTGCGCGGCGGCGATGCCGACGGCGCCGACCTCGGTCGGCGAGCCATTGCCGTCCTTGGTCCACCGCTGCGTCGTGGTGGGAGTGACGACGATGGTGGACTCGCTGGTCCGTCCATCCGTCGTGCGCTGGACGACGAACGGCGTCGGACCGTTGAGTTTGCGGACCGCGGCGACCATCTCGTCGAAGTTCTTCACCTCGGAGTTGCCGACCTTGACGACCGTGTCACCCGGTTTGATGCCCGCCAGCGCAGCGGGTCCGGGACCGGTGCAGTTCCCCAGGTTGCCCTTGGTGACTTCTGATGACACACAAGAGGTTTCGCCGACAATGGCGGCAGTCGGCGGATGCAGGTTGGGTAGCCCCCACGCGATCGCGATGCCGTAGAGAAGGACCAGCCCGATGATGAAGTTCATGCCGGGGCCCGCGAAGAGCACCGCGACGCGCTTCCACACCTTCTGGCGATACATCGCGTACTGACGGTCCTCGGGTGCGAGTTCCTCCACCGAGGTCATCCCCGCGATGTCACAGAAGCCGCCGAGTGGGACGGCCTTGACGCCGTACTCGGTGTAGCCGAGCTTGTTGGGACGCATCGTCGACCACAGCGTGGGTCCGAACCCGACGAAGTAGCGACGTACCTTCATCCCGGTCGCGCGCGCGACCCACATGTGGCCGCATTCGTGCAGCGCCACCGACACCAGAATGGCCAGTGCGAACAGCACAATGCCCAGTACGAACATCATCTGGTTGGTACGACCTCCTGTGCTGCCTTCTTCACTGCGGCGCCGGCCACGGCCCTGGCCCAGTCTTGCGCCTCGAGTACGTCATCCACGGTAGCCGGTTCGCCCGCCCACTGGTCGGCACCGCGCAGCACCTCGGCGACGATCCGGACGATTGCGGGGAAACGGATCCGCCCGCCGAGGAACGCTTCGGCCGCCTCTTCGTTGGCGGCGTTGTACACCGCGGTCAGGCAGCCGCCTCGGCTTCCGGCATCCCTGGCGAGCGCCACGGCCGGGAAAACTTCGTCGTCCAACGGCGCGAACTCCCAGGTCGAGGCGGTGGTGAAGTCGCAGGGCAGCGCTGCGCCGGCGACCCGCGCCGGCCAACCGAGTGCCAACGCGATGGGCAGCCTCATGTCGGGCGGGCTGGCCTGGGCGATCGTGGACCCGTCGAAGAAGGTGACCATCGAGTGCACGATCGACTGCGGGTGCACGACCACGTCGATCCGGTCGTAGGGAATGCCGAACAGAAGGTGAGTCTCGATCAGTTCGAGCCCCTTGTTGACCAGCGATGCAGAGTTCAGTGTGTTCATGGGGCCCATCGACCACGTGGGATGCGCGCCTGCCTGCTCGGGGGTGACGCCCTCGAGATCTGCGGCCGCCCACCCGCGGAACGGCCCACCCGACGCTGTGAGCACCAGCCGGGCAACCTCGTCGGCGGTGCCACCACGCAGGCATTGCGCCAGTGCGGAGTGCTCCGAGTCGACGGGCACGATCTGGCCAGGGCTTGCCGCCTTCAACACCAGGGGGCCGCCCGCGATCAACGACTCCTTGTTGGCGAGCGCCAGACGCGCACCCGATTCGAGGGCGGCCAGCGTTGGTCGCAGTCCCAGCGCTCCTACCAACGCATTGAGCACGACGTCGGCTTCGGTGTTCTCGACGAGGTGGGTAGCGGCGTCGGCGCCGACGTGGGTGACGTCACCGATCCGTGCGGCGGCATCGGCCGAGGCGACGGCCACGTTGGTGACGCCCGTTTCCGTCCGCTGGCGGGCCAGCAGATCGGGATTGCCGCCCCCTGCGGCGAGGCCGACCACCTCGAACCGGTCGGGATTCGCCGCGATCACCTCGAGCGCCTGGGTGCCGATGGAACCGGTGCTGCCCAGTACCAGCACGCGCAGGCGATCTGATGTCACCGAACCATTGTGCCCGCGGCCGACGCGGGGGCCTACTCCCAGTTGATTCCCATCGAGTTGTGACGCGAATGTGACATACCGGGCTGCCTGCCATCCGTGCTCGACGTCAGGGCGAATGCCGGAGTGAGGACGGCGGCACACGTCGTCCCAGACACATTGGAGTGATCACGTCATGAACAGAGCTCACCGCACGGCGGTTGCGGCAGCAGGCCTGACCGTAGTCGCCATCCTCGGCACCTCGGCATGTTCGAAGGAAGAGGCCAGCTCGACCGCCAGCGAAGTGTCCAGCAGCGCCAGCAGCGTGTCTTCCAGCGTGGTGAGCAGCTCGTCGAGCGCACCCGCCATGACCGCCGCCGCCGACCCGGCTGCCGACCTCGTCGGCACGGGCTGCGCCGGGTACGCCCAAAAGGTGCCGGAGGGCCCCGGTTCGGTGACCGGCATGGCGCAGGATCCGGTTGCCACCGCGGCCTCCAACAACCCGATCCTCACCACCCTGACCGCAGCGGTCTCGGGCAAGCTGAACCCGGGAGTGAACCTGGTCAACACCCTCAACGGCGGCGAGTTCACCGTGATCGCGCCGACCGACGATGCGTTCGCCAAGATCGACGCGGCCACTCTCGAGAAGCTCAAGACGGACGCCCCATTGCTGACGAGCATCCTCACCTACCACGTGATTCCCGGTCAGCTGAGCCCCGCGCAGGTCGCAGGCACCCACAAGACGGTCGAGGGTGGCGAAGTCACCGTCACCGGTGCCGGCGAGGCTCAGAAGTTCGATGAGTCCGGCCTGGTCTGTGGTGGTGTCCACACCGCGAACGCGACCGTGTACATGGTCGACACCGTCATGATGCCGCCGGCCAAGTAGTCACTGCCGCAACCGAACTCATGGGCGGCGTCCTACTGCACATTCCCCGTGCCCGCGGTGGGACGCCGCCCATGTCCCTCACCCCAACCCGAAAGTTGATTCCGATGAAACTGAACGACAAGACCAAGAAGGCCCTCACCGGCACCTCGATCGCCGCGTTGGCGGTGGCCGGCCTGCTCGCCTCGAGCGGCATCGCCCAGGCCGATCCCGCTGCAGGCCTCGTCGGCGCGAGCTGCGCCGCGTACGCCAAGCAGGTGCCGACCGGACCGGGTTCGGTGCAAGGGATGTCGATGGACCCGGTCGCGGTCGCGGCATCGAACAACCCGATGCTCACCACGCTCACCGCGGCGGTGTCCGGCCAGCTGAACCCGGACGTCAACCTCGTCGACACCCTCAACAGTGGCGACTTCACCGTGTTCGCGCCGACCGATGACGCGTTCAAGAAGATCGACCCGGCGACCATCGACACGCTCAAGACCGACGCACCGTTGCTGACCAGCATCCTCACCTACCACGTCGTGCCAGGCAGGCTGAGCCCCGCTCAGGTCGTCGGCACCCACGAGACGGTCGAGGGTGGCGAGGTCACCGTGACCGGCTCCGGCGCGGACCTCAAGGTCAATGGCGCAGGCCTGGTGTGCGGTGGCGTGCAGACCGCCAACGCGACGGTCTACATGATCGACACCGTCCTGATGCCGCCGGCACCTCCGGCGATGTAGCCGACGAACTCTTCACCAACTGGGCGGTCCGGCTTCGTGCCGGGCCGCCTTGTTACGTCTTCACCGTTTCAGCACGCGAAACTCCTTGAGCGGTAATATTTCTCATGCCCGGGCACCCGATCCGGCGCAGCCCCGGCTACGAATAGGAGACATGTTCACACTGATCGCCATCGGCTTCCTCGGCGGCCTGATCACCGGTATCTCGCCGTGCATCCTGCCCGTGCTGCCGGTCATCTTCTTCTCCGGCACCCAAAGTGCCCGCGAGTCCGAGGGCGACGGCGCGGTTGCCACCAAGGCGCCCCCGACGCGCTCGCAGAAGCTACGCCCCTACCTGGTCATCGCCGGCCTGGTGCTGAGCTTCAGCATCGTCACTCTGCTCGGCTCGGCCCTGCTGTCACTGTTGCACTTGCCGCAGGACGCCGTGCGCTGGGTGGCACTCGTCGCGCTGGTGGCCATCGGCCTCGGCCTGATCTTCCCGCAGTTCGAAGCACTGCTCGAGAAGCCGTTCGCCAAGCTGCCGCAGAAGCAGTTCGGCAGCGGCAAGAACGGTTTCGGACTCGGACTCGCCCTCGGCGTGCTGTACGTGCCGTGCGCGGGGCCCGTGCTCGCCGCGATCGTCGTCGCGGGAGCCACCGGCACCATCGGCCTGAACACGGTCGCGCTGACGGTGTCGTTCGCCGTCGGCGCTGCGCTGCCGCTGTTGTTCTTCGCACTCGCGGGCCGTCGGGTCGCCGAACGCGTCGCCGCCTTCCGCAACCGCCAGCGTCAGATCCGGGTCATCGCAGGGGTCGTGACGATCCTGCTGGCCGTCGCGCTGGTCTTCAACCTGCCCGCCGTGCTGCAGCGCGCCATCCCGGACTACACGGGAACCCTCCAGGAGAAGGTGGGCGGCGAGGAGCAGCTGCAGAAGCTGAACCTGGGCGGTCTGGTCAACGATCAGAATGCGCAGTTGTCGAACTGCTCCAACGGTGGCAAGCAGCTCGAAAGTTGCGGCACGGCACCGGACATCAAGGGCATCACCAAGTGGCTGAACACTCCCGGCGGTGCATCCATTGGTCTGAAGTCGTTGCGCGGCAAGGTCGTTCTCATCGACTTCTGGGCGTATTCGTGCATCAACTGCCAACGCGCCATCCCCCACGTCGTCGGCTGGTACGACGCCTACCACGACAAGGGTTTCGAAGTCATCGGAGTGCACTCCCCCGAGTACGGCTTCGAGAAGGTCGACACCAATGTCGCCAGCGGAGCCGCCGAGCTGGAGATCCAGTACCCGATCGCCATGGACAACAACCTGTCCACCTGGACCAACTACCGCAACCGCTACTGGCCCGCCGAATACCTGATCGACGCCCAGGGCACCGTCCGCCACGTCAAGTTCGGCGAAGGCGACTACGACGTCACGGAAAACCTCATCCGCCAACTACTCTCGGACGCCGACAAGGCCGTGGCGCTGCCGCCCGCAACCGAGGGTCAGGACACCACCCCCACCACACCGACCACGCCCGAGACCTACTTCAGCGTCGGCAAGGTGGTGAACTACGCCGGGCAGGGTGTCTACGACCAGGGCGAGGCGACGTTCGCATTGCCCGCCCAGCTCGGCGACGACTCGTTCGCCCTGAACGGTCGGTGGGCGCTGGACTACCAGGGCGCCACCGCCGTCGACGACGGAGCCGCCATCGCGTTGAACTACCACGCCCGCAACGTGTATCTGGTGGTCGGCGGAAATGGCAACGTGACCGTCACGCGGGACGGCAAGACGTCGGTGATTCCGGTCAGTGGACCGCCCAACATGCGCCAGCTCATCGCCGACGACGGGGACGGCGCCGGGCACGTCGACGTGAGTCTGAGCAAGGGACTGCAGGCGTTCTCGTTCACCTACGGCTGACGGGCCGACGGGTCGGCAGTGGCCTCGATTTTGCTCACCAGGCCGTCGCGGATCGTCAGCACCACCACCGCGAAGAGCCGACCGCGGTCGAACGCCAGCAGCACCGGCTCGCCGGGCGGCCCGGAGACCACCGTCGCCCGCGTGCCCAGGTATCGCATCAGGTTGACGGCGACGGCGTCCGATCCGTGATTGACCTGCAGAGGCGGTGCGGGATCGGCGAGCAGCGTACCCACGCCCCACACGGCGGGGTCCAGCAGCGATGTCAGCGCCTCTAGGTCGCCGTTAGCGCAGGCCGTGATGAATGCCTCGGTGACGCGCCGGTGCTCGGCCCCTGCGACGTCGACGGGGGCGGGCGCGGCGGCGGCGAACTTCGCCCGCGCTCGTCGGGCGAGTTGGCGGCACGTTCCCGCAGGCCTGCCGACGGTCTCGGCGATCTCGTCGAACGGCACCGCGAACACGTCGTGCAGCACGAACGCGACGCGCTCCCCTGGACTGAGCTGCCGTAGCACCTCAAGCAGCGCCGTGCTCACCTCGTCGTCTAGGGTCACGCGGTCCGCGGGATCACTTCTCGTGTCGACCTCGACCAGCGCAGATTCCTGTTCGGGGGCCATCTTCGTCTCGAGCCGGACGCGCGCGGATCGCAGCTGGTCCAGGCACAGCCGGCTCGCCACGACCGTCAGCCAGCCGCGGACTTCGTCGATCTCGGTCAGGTCGATGCGGGACAACCGGAGGAACGCCTCCTGCGCCACGTCCTCGGCCTCCCCGACGTCGCCGAGCATCTGATAGGCGAGATTGACCAGATAGGGCCGGTGGTCACGCCACGCGGCCGCGATCGCACCGTCGGCCGAAGGCGATTGGGTCATACGAGTACGACGAATCAGCGACGGAAAAAGTTACAGCTCACCGGTGATCGGGTCGCGTAACTTTTCGCCGTGACGGCTCGTCCTTGATTGCAGGAACACCACCTCGACAAGGAGCAGATCATGACCCGACTCAACACCGTCGTCGTCACCGGAGCGACGGGCAATGTCGGACGACCGCTGGTCGCCGACCTCGCCGCGGCAGGCATCGACGTGCGTGCCGTCACGCGGCGGCCCGCCGTCAGCTTTCCGCCGGGGACCAAGCCGTTCGTGTCCGCGATCGACGCGCTGTCGGGGGCGGACGCGGTCTTCCTCAACTCGAGGGCGCTCGGCGACGAACTGGAGTCGACGGTCGACGCGGCCCGCGCAGCGGGCGTGACCCGACTGGTCGCCCTGTCGGCCATCAACGCCGACGACGACTTCGCCAGGCAACCGTCGCGCTTCCGCGGCGACCGCAACAGAGAAGTCGAACAGCTCGCGGTCGACTCGGGTCTGGAGTGGGTCAGCCTGCGCCCCAGCGTGTTCGCGTCCAACTTCGCGGGCATGTGGGCACCGCAGATCCGCTCAGGCGACGTGATCGGCGGGCCCTATGCGTCCGCGTCGACCGCCCCGATCGCCGACGACGACATCGCCGCCGTCGCCGCCGTCGCCCTGCTGACCGATCACCTCGTGGGACAACGCATTCCGATGACCGGGCCGCAGGCCCTGACCAACACGCAGCTGGTTGAGACCATCGGCACCGTCCTCGGCCGCGAACTGCGATACCTGGAAGCGCCACCGGACGTGGTGCGCCAACGCTTCCGCGGCATCGGCTTTCCGGCTGAGTTCGCCGACGCCTACATGGCGCTGCTGGCCGAAACGGTCGACCGTCCTGCACTGGTGACCCACGACGTCGAGAAGATCCTTGACCGCCCAGCTCGCACGTTCGCGCAGTGGGTGTCTGATTACCGCAACCTGTTCACCGATCAGTAAGGACGACAAGCCATGTCGAAGACCGATCCCCGCCCACCACGATTCCTCAAGACGATGAACAAGGTGGTGATCGCCATGCAGAAGCTCGGTGTGCCTGCGGGACCGTCGATGGTGCTCACGGTGCCGGGGCGCAAGTCCGGCCAGCCGCGCAGCACACCGATGACACCGTTCGACCACGACGGCGGGCTCTACACCGTCGCGGGTTATCCCGGCGCCGACTGGGCCGCCAACGCGCGCGCCGCCGGACTCGGCACGCTGACCCGCGGTCGGCGATCCCGTCGGGTGCGAATCGTCGAACTGTCCCCCGCTGACTCCAGACCGGTACTTCGGGCGTTCGCCGTCAAGGTTCCGGTCGGCGTCGGGTTCGCCAAGCGCAGTGGTCTCGTCTCCGACGGCACGCCCGACGAATTCGAGGCGCTGGCCGGACGATTGGCGGTGTTCCGGTTCGAGGACGCCTAGCCCCCTACGCGGCTTGTGTGTCGTTACCCGCGCTGAGCGCGGGTAACGACACACAAATCGCGGTCACGGGCGGTAGGCGTCAGACGCCGAGGTAGGCGCCAATCCCCTTGACCACGGCGTTCGCGTACACCGCCCGGCCCTGCTCGCTCGACATCTGGGCCGCGTCATCCGCATTGCGCATGTTGCCGAGTTCGACCAACACCGCTGGATACTCGGCGAGGTTGAGGCCGGCCAGGTCGGGCCGCCCGTATAGGCCGGCCGAGCCCATGTAGTTCGACGCCGCCAGGCCCGATGACGCCAGCGCGTCGCGCATCGTGTTCGCCAACGCGAGCGACGGCCCCGTCTGCGATGCGTTGAGCCCCGGACTCGAATAGTTCACGTGGAAGCCGTGGCCGGACGCCGGGCCGCCGTCGCCGTGGATGCTGATGATCGCGTCGGGGTGCTGGGCATTCGCCGCGGCCGCGCGGGCATCGACACACGGTGCCGGGCCGCTGTCGTCGGCGCGGGACAACACGGTGGTGGCGCCCATCGCGTTGAGCGCGCTCTGGACCAGAAGCGCGACGTCCCACGTGAACGTGTGCTCGGGGAAGCCGGCGTCGGTCGAGGTGCCCGTGGTCTGACAGTCCTTGGTTCCCCCACGACCGTTGGGCACCTGGCGGCTCAGCGGTCCGTCGGCTGCGGCGCCGTGGCCCGGGTCCAGCACGATCACCTTGCCGGTCAGATCAGCGGCGTGGGCCCGCGGGGCAGGGCCCGCCATCAACCCCGCGCCGATCAGCAGGGTCGCCGTCAGCACCAGTGCGCGCATCTTCCAACGCTAACAAAGCCCGACTCACGACCCCGGCGGGAAGTTCTCCACCCAGTGCCTCGCGATGTCGATCCTGCGCGCGACCCACACCTTGTCGTGCGACTGGACGTGGTCCAGAAACCTACCCAACGCGGCGATGCGCGCGGGCCGACCGACGAGGCGGCAGTGCAATCCGATCGAGAGCATCTTCGGGGCACCCGCCACGCCTTCGGCGTACAGCACGTCGAACGCATCGCGCAGGTAGGTGAAGAAGTCGCTTCCGCTGGGAAATCCGCTGGCGGACACGTACTTCATGTCGTTGGTGTCCAGTGTGTACGGGACGACGAGGTGGTCCTTGCCCGAGACGCGGGTCCAGTACGGCAGGTCGTCGGCGTACGAGTCCGAGTCGTAGAGAAAGCCGCCGTGCTCGACGACGAGATCGCGCGTGCGCGGTGAGTCCCTGCCGGTGTACCAGCCGAGGGGAGCCTCACCGGTCAACTCCGTCATGATGCGAACCGCCTCGGTCAGTTCGGCACGCTCGGTGTCGGCGTCGACGAGCTGGTAGCTGCGCCACTTCAAGCCGTGACAGGCGATCTCGTCGCCGCGCGCCTGGAAGGCGGCAACCGCATCGGGGTTGCGCGCCAGCGCTGTCGCGACGCCGAAGATCGTCAACGGCAGTTCCCGCTGGTCGAACAGCCGCAGCACTCGCCACAGACCCGCGCGCGAGCCGTATTCGTACAGCGACTCCATGCTCATGTGCCGATTCGGAAAAGCCTGCGCCCCAATGATTTCCGAGAGGAACGTCTCGGACGACTCGTCGCCGTGCAGGACGTTGTTCTCACCGCCCTCCTCGTAGTTGAGAACGAACTGCATGGCGATGTTGGCGCCGCCGGGCCAGCGCGGATCGGGTGGTTGTGGTCCGTACCCGACCATGTCGCGCGGGTAGTCGTCGGTCGTCGGCGTCATGGTGGGATTGTCGCAGCGGTTCAGCGCAGTTTCGCGATGACCGTCTCGGCGAAGCGCTCGATGGGCCCGCGGAACCGCTCGACCTCGCCCGATTCGCCCTCGGCCGTCCCCATCCACGGCGCACACATCACGGCCGTGACCCCGAGGTCCTCGGCGCGCTGGTAGAGATCGGGGCTGGGCACGTCCATCAGGGCGAGCATGATCTCGAACGGCTCGTCGCCGCGCTCGTACTCGCGGCGCAGGGCGCCGAGTCGCTCGACGTAGGGCACCGCGTCATCCCACGCGTAGGCGGTGCCGATTGAGTCGCTTGCCGCGATCGCCGTGCCCGACCAGAACTGCATCGCACCAGCGTGCCCCACCGCGGCGTTTTCCCACGGGGGAATGTGGGCAAGATCAGAGTCATGCCAACGTTGCTGTGGTTCCGTCGGGATCTGCGCCTGCACGACCTGCCTCCGCTGCTCGATGCCGCCAGGGACGACCAGGAGGTGCTCGCCTGCTACGTGCTCGACCCTCGACTGAAGGCGACGGCCGGGCCGCGGCGGTTGCAGTACCTCTACGATTCGCTGCGGGAACTGCGCGACGGTCTCGACGGGCGCCTGCTGGTCACCCAGGGCCGTGCAGAGACCCGAATCCCCGCCCTGGCCGCGAAGATTCACGCGAGGTCTGTGCACGTCTCGGCCGAGGTCTTCCCGTTCGGGCTGCGCAGGGACAATGCGGTGCGGGAGGCGCTGGGCGACGTGCCGCTCGAGGAGTCCGGGTCGCCCTATCTGGTGTCACCGGGCCGGGTCACAAAGGATGACGGCACGCCCTACAAGGTTTTCACGCCCTTCTACGCCGCCTGGAAGCAGCACGGCTGGCGCTCACCCGCGCGGACCGGCGCCACATCGGCACGTTGGATCGACCCGGCCGACGTCGGCGGTGGTGTCGAGATACCTGCGGGCGATGCCGAATTGGACCGACCGGCAGGCGAAGCCGCAGCACGGACGGAGTGGAAGCAGTTCGTCGACTCGGCTGTCACCGACTATTCCGACGAGCGGAACCGACCCGACCACGACGGCACCAGCCGCATGTCGGCGCATCTGAAGTTCGGCACCATCCACCCGCGCACCATGGCGGCCGACCTCGGCAAGGGCGGCGGTGCGCAGGCCTATCTGCGGGAGTTGGCGTTCCGTGACTTCTACGCCTCGGTGGTGCATGCCTGGCCCGACAGCGTGTGGTGGAACTGGAACAAGAACTTCGACCGCATCGAGGTCGACGAAGACGCCGACGCGCGGAACCGGTTCGAGGCGTGGAAGGCCGGGAGGACGGGGTTCCCGATCGTCGACGCGGGCATGCGCCAACTCGTCGAAACCGGCTACATGCACAACCGGGTGCGGATGATCACCGCGTCGTTCCTCGTCAAGGATCTGCATCTGCCCTGGCAGTGGGGGGCACGCTGGTTTCTCGAGCAGCTCACCGACGGTGACATGGCGAGCAACCAGCACGGTTGGCAGTGGGCAGCGGGCTGCGGCACGGACGCCGCGCCCTACTTCCGGGTGTTCAACCCGACGACACAGGGAAAGAAGTTCGATCCGGACGGCGCCTACGTCAAGCGGTGGATACCGGAGTTCGGCGGACACGACTATCCCGAACCGATGCTCGATCACGCGGCCGAGCGCGCCGAGGCGCTACGACGATACGAGTCCGTCCGCTAGAAGACGGCGAGCCCCCAAAAATCGCGTATGCCAGAATGGCTGCACTTGACCGCACCCCCTGAGGAGCAACCGTGGCGAACACCGAGGTCGAACGACACACCGGCGTTGACGTCGAGGACGTGCCGTCGGCGAACTGGGGTTGGTCGAAGCAGAATCACCGCGCCATCCAGATCGGCGGCATCCTGGCGGGTGCCTTCATGCTCTGCATGCTGCGGGGCAACCACGTCGGCCACGTCGAGGACATCTTCCTCGTCGCGTTCGCCATCGTGATCTGGGGAATCGTCTTCCGCGACTGGTGGCTGCGCCGCCGCGGCTGGACCCGCTAGCCCGACGTTCGGCCTGCCCCTGCGAGCGGCACGGCAACCGTTCCAAGACCGTCAGCACAGCGCCCGGCCGGGGCGTGACATTTGACCGGATCTTTGTAACTCTGTGGTGATGAGTTTGGTGGCGGGCCGCGGGCCTCTCAGCGTCGATCCCGCCGGATGGTTCTCGGCTCCACTGCCCGCCGACGTCGTGTTCGTCGAACCGCACCCCCGCCGCATCCAGGCAATCCTGCAGGGTCGCACCGTCGTCGACACCGAGCATGCCCTGCTGGTGCACCGCCGTGGCCACGCGCTGAGCTACGCGTTTCCGGCCGATGAGGTGGCCGCCCTCCCACACGACGCGATCGCCGAGGCGCCCGGCTACGTCCACGTGCCATGGGACGCCGCCGACTCCTGGTTCGAGGAGGGACGCAAACTCGTCCACTACCCGCCGAACCCGTATCACCGGGTGGACTGCCGTCCGACGCACCGGGGACTGCGGGCCTCGGTCGCGGGACACGTGCTGGTGGACACCGTCGATACCACTATTGTCTTCGAGACTGCGCTTGCGCCAAGGCTTTACGTCGACCCCGCGCTGGCCCGGACCGACCTGCTTCGCCGATCCGAGACCACCAGTTACTGCAACTACAAGGGCAGCGCCACCTACTGGTCGGTGATCATCGACGGCACCGTGCACGGCGACGTGGCATGGAGCTACGAGGACACCCCACCGGAGACCCTTCCCATCCGGGGCTTCCTCAGCTTCGACGAGACGCGCGCCGAGGTCGTCGCCGAGCTGCCGCAGACGCCTGCGCGAATCGGTTTGCCCTACAGCGGCGTTGAGGCCAGGTAGCGCGGGTGCTCAGCTCGAGGCGATGACGAGCTTGCCGAACTTCTCGATGGTCTCCAGCGTGTGTGCCAGGGAATCACCGGGTACCTGCACCTGAACCCAGCTGACGCCCAGCGCCGCCAGTTTGTCCAAGCCGGAGAGGAACTGGTCGGCGTTGAACGCGTCGTCCGCGGGTGCGCCGCCGTCGGTGTTGGTGAACGTCACGTCGAGCGTGGACGGATCCCGGTCGATCGCATCGCAGCGACGCCTCAGGTCGTCGATGGCCGCACCGAGGGCGTCGAGTGAATCCATGGCGTCCGTGCGCGCCGTCTGGGCCAGGACCGCCGGGGCCGGAAATGGGCACCACCCATCGCCGTATTCGGCCACCCTTCGGCGCGCCGCAGCGGTGTTGCCGCCGATCCAGATCGGCGGGTGCGGCCGACTGACCGGATGCGGATGCGCGGTGATCCCGCTGGCCGTGAATCGTCCACCGTCGAATGAGACGTCGTCCTGGGTCCACACCGCGCGGATGACCTGCAGAGCCTCCTCGAACAGCGCACCGCGCTCTTCGAAAGAGACTCCCAGCGCCAGGAATTCACGTTTCAGATAGCCGACGCCGACGGCGAGGGTGAAGCGGCCGTCGGACAACAGATCAAGGGTGGCGCCCGCCTTGGCCACCACGAAGGGATTGCGGTACGGCAGCACGACGACGTTCGGGATCAGACGCAAGGTGGTCGTGCACGCCGCTGCGAAGCCCATCGCCACGAACGGGTCGAGAGCGTCATGGCCACCGGATTCCAGCCAGCGCTGAGTCGGGGCGGGGTGATCGGTGAAGCCGAAGCCGTGGAATCCGGCCGCCTCAGCCCCGGCCGCGACCGCCGCAACGCCGGCCCCGCCGACCAGCTCCGGGTTGTAGGGATGGGTGTGCATCGGGTGAGTGATGGTGAACTTCATTGCGCGGCAATCCCTTGGTTGGCCGGTGGCGAGTAGTTTGGGCGCCCGAGCCCCAGTGCGTGCTGGGCGATCATGTTGCGGAACACCTCGAGAGTCCCGCCGTAGACGCCTGTCGGTCCGGCCAACCTGAAGAGGAATTCCACTCCCCCGTCGTCGGCTGCGTCGGCTGCCCCACGCGTCCCGACCGGGAGCGCGGCCGCGGCACCGAGGATGTCCATCAGGTCTGGCGTCACGTCCCGCAAGGTCTGTGCAATGGCGACCCGACCGAACATCTCCGGTGTGCTCATCGCGGCGTCGACCCGGGCGATGTCACGGCCCAGCCGGTATTGCACGGCCCTATCGTCCGCGTCGCCGACGATCCCCGCGATGGTGTCGATCGCCTGAGCCAACAACACGATGTGTTCGCTCATGGCGGCGATCTTCTGCAGCCCCTGATCATCGCGTTCGACCGTGCCGTGCTCAGCGTTGAGCGCTCCGCGCAGCACCACCCAGCCGCCGTTGACCTCACCGACCCGGTACCGGTCGTCAACGCGCACGCCGCCGTAGAAGGTGATGTTCGTCCGGTCACCGTCGACGGTGCGGATGCCCTGGATCTCGATGCCCGGCAAGTCGAGCGGGACCAGGAACATCGTCAGGCTCTGATGCTTGGGTGCATCGGGATCGGTGTTGGTGATGAGGAAGACGTATTGCGCGTTGTGGGCGTTCGAGGTGAACATCTTGGCGCCGTTGATGATCCAGCCGTCACCGTCGCGCACGGCCCTCGTCTTGCAGGTGGCGACGTCCGAGCCGCCGTCGGGCTCGGTGTAGCCGAGACAGAGTCGTGTCGTGCCCGCCATCACCCCTGGCATGACGGCCGCCACCAGCTCGGGCGTGGCGAACTGCTGGAGTGCCTGAGCGACCATCCTCGTCGTTCCCGAGTGGAACCACGGCGCGTGCGCTCGACCGATCTCCAGCTCGAAGATCCGCATGCGCAGAGCGTTGAACCCGCCGTCGGCCTCGGCCTGGTA
>JAOPWT010000440.1 GCA_025965555.1 Mycobacterium sp. | reverse complement strand
GAACGGCAGGATGGGCTACGGACCCGTCGACCCGGCGGAGGTCGATGGCCTCGTCGCGGCTGGGATGTTCGACGGCGCGGACCACCCCCTGCGAGTCGGCATCGTCGAGGACCTGCCGTGGCTGGCTACGCAGAATCGGGTCACCTTCGCCAGGGTCGGGGTGACCGATCCGTTGTCGCCCGAGGACTACCTCGGTCACGGCGGCCTGGCGGGACTGCGACGGGCCATGCAGATGTCACGGGTCGACGTCGTCGCCGAGGTGACGGACTCCGGGTTACGCGGGCGCGGTGGCGCCGGCTTTCCCGCAGGCATCAAGTGGAAGACCGTCCTCGACTGCGTCGACGAGCTGAAGTTCCTGTGCTGCAACGCCGATGAAGGCGACAGTGGTACCTTCGCCGACCGGATGGTGATGGAGGGCGACCCGTTCATGCTGATCGAGGGCATGACGATCGCGGCCTACGCGGTGGGCGCGAGCGAGGGCTACGTCTACATCCGGTCGGAGTATCCCGATGCGGTGGCGACGATGCGGGCCGCCATCGACATCGCCCGCGGCCGTGGGTGGCTCGGGGACGACGTGCTGGGCTCGGGCACTCGATTCGACCTGCACGTCAGGGTGGGCGGCGGCGCCTACATCTGCGGGGAGGAGACCTCGATGCTGGAAAGCCTCGAGGGCAAGCGCGGCATGGTCCGTGCGAAGCCGCCGATTCCGGCCATCCACGGGCTGTTCGGCAAGCCGACGGTGGTCAACAACGTGCTGACGCTGGCCAGCGTGCCAACCATTCTCGCCAACGGTGCTTCGGCGTACCAGGAGCTCGGCGTCGAACGTTCGCGTGGCACGCAACTGTTCCAGCTGGGCGGAAACATCCGGCGCGGCGGCATCGTCGAGATGGCCTTCGGCGTGACCCTTGGCGAACTCGTCGACGGCTACGGCGGGGGAACGCATTCCGGTCGTCCGGTGCGCGCGGTCCAGGTCGGTGGCCCACTCGGCGCGTATCTGCCCAGAACCGACTTCGACCTGCCGATGGATTACGAGACATTCGCCGCGGCCGGGGCCATGGTCGGTCATGGCGGCATCGTGGTGTTCGACGACACCGTCGACATGGCGGCTCAGGCCAGGTTCGCCATGGAGTTCTGCGCCGCCGAGTCATGCGGCAAGTGCACGCCCTGTCGGGTCGGCTCGGTGCGCGGGGTGGAAGTCATCGACCGAATCACCGCCGGTGAGCACCGCGACGAGAACCTGGCCCTGCTCGAAGATCTCTGTGACGTGATGACCGAGGGCTCGCTGTGTGCGATGGGTGGGCTCACGCCGATGCCCGTCCGCAGTGCGCTCACACACTTCCCCGACGACTTCGTCGCCCGCCAACCCGATGCACACACGACCGCGCCCCTCGGCGCCAGGACGGACGGCACGCGATGAGCCTGCTCAAGGAACCCGACTACGGAACCCCCGCCAAGGACGGCGAGGCAACCATCTCGGTGGAGGTGGACGGACTTCACGTCTCGGTCCCCGAGGGCACGTCGGTCATGCGGGCCGCGGCACTGGCCGGTATCGACGTTCCGAAGTTGTGCGCCACCGACCGGCTCGAGGCGTTCGGCTCCTGCCGGCTCTGTCTGGTCGAGATCGACGGGCGCCGTGGCACTCCCGCGTCGTGCACCACGCCGGTCGCCGACGGCATGGTCGTGCGAACCCAGACGCCGAAGGTCGCCAAGCTCCGCGAGAGTGTCATGGAGCTCTACATCTCGGATCATCCACTCGATTGTCTGACCTGCCCGGCCAACGGCGACTGCGAGTTGCAGGACATGGCGGGCGTGGTCGGTCTGCGACAGGTCAGGTACGGCTACGACGGAGCGAACCACCTCGACGCCGTCGCCGACCACAGCAACCCGTACTTCGACTTCGATCCGTCCAAGTGCATTGCCTGCTCCCGCTGCGTGCGGGCCTGCGACGAGATCCAGGGCACCTTCGCGCTGACCATCGCGGGCCGAGGCTTCGACTCCAAGGTGTCGGCCGGAGCGGGTGAGTCGTTCATGGACTCGGAGTGCGTGTCCTGCGGCGCCTGCGTGCAGGCGTGCCCGACGTCCACCCTGCAGGAACGTTCCGTCGTGCAACTGGGCATCCCGACGCGATCGGTGACCACCACGTGCGCCTACTGCGGAGTCGGCTGCTCGTTCAAGGCGGAGATGCGCGGCGACGAGCTGGTCCGCATGGTGCCCCAGAAGGACGGCGGCGCGAACGAGGGACACTCTTGTGTCAAGGGACGCTTCGCCTTCGGGTACGCCACCCACCCGGACCGGATGCTGCGCCCGATGATCCGCGAGAAGATCACCGACCCGTGGCGTGAGGTCGAGTGGGATGAGGCGATCGGCACCGTCGCCAGCCGCATGCTCGACATCGCAGCACGGCACGGCGCGGGTGCGATCGGCGCGATCACCTCGTCGCGGTGCACCAACGAAGAGGTCTACGTCGTCCAGAAGATGGTCCGTGCCGCGTTCGGCAACAACAACGTCGACACGTGCGCCCGGGTATGCCACTCGCCGACGGGCTATGGGCTCAAGCAGACGTTCGGCGAATCGGCTGGCACCCAGGACTTCCGATCGGTCGCCCAGGCCGACGTCATCGTGGTGATCGGCGCCAACCCGACCGACGGGCACCCGGTCTTCGCGTCGCGGATGAAGCAGCGACTGCGCGAGGGGGCGCGGTTGATCGTGGTCGACCCGCGTCGCATCGACCTGGTGCGCTCGCCGCACATCGAGGCCGATCACCACCTGCAGCTCAGGCCGGGAACGAACGTTGCGGTCGTCAATGCGATGGCCCACGTGGTGGTGACGGAGAACCTCGCCGACCAGGCGTTCGTCGGCGCGAGATGCGAGGGATTCGACGAGTGGGTCGAGTTCATCTCCCGCGCGGAGAACAGCCCGGAGGCCGTGGAGTCGATCACCGGGGTGGCCGCCGAGGAACTGCGCGCCGCCGCCCGCCTCTACGCCCTGGCTCCGAACGGAGCGATCTACTACGGCCTTGGGGTCACCGAGCACAGCCAAGGCTCGACGATGGTCATGGGCATGGCGAATCTGGCGATGGCGTGCGGCAACATCGGCCGCGACGGTGTCGGCGTGAACCCGCTGCGCGGTCAGAACAACGTTCAGGGTTCCTGCGACATGGGTTCCTTTCCGCACGAGCTGCCCGGAGACCGGCACGTCTCCGATGACGCCGTCCGCCAGGTATTCGAGAACCTTTGGGGCACGAAGTTGTTGGCCGATCCGGGGTTGCGAATCCCGAACATGTTCGACGCCGCGATCGAGGGCACGTTCCGGGGCCTGTTCGTCCACGGGGAAGACATCGCGCAATCGGACCCGAACGTCAAGCACGTCCTGGCCGCACTCGAGGCGATGGAACTCGTGGTGGTGCAGGACCTGTTCCTCAACGAGACCGCGAAGTACGCCCACGTGTTCCTGCCCGGCGCGTCGTTCCTGGAGAAGGACGGTACCTTCACCAACGCCGAACGCCGGATCAACAGGGTCCGTGCGGTGATGAAGCCGAAGAGCGGCCGGCACGAGTGGGACATCGTCTGCCAGATCGCCACGGCGATGGGTTATCCCATGCACTACGACCACCCGAGCCAGATCATGGCCGAGATCGCCTCTCTCACACCCACCTTCGCTGGTGTCTCCTTCGAGAAGCTGGACCAGGTGGGTAGCATTCAGTGGCCGTGCGACGAGCACGCGCCCGACGGCACGCCGATCATGCACGTGGAGTCGTTCACCAGAGGCCTCGGCAGGTTCGTGCCGACCCCCTTCGTGCCGACCGACGAGCGCAGTACCCGCCGCTTCCCGCTGATTCTCACCACGGGCCGAATCTTGAGCCAGTACAACGTCGGTGCGCAAACCCGGCGAACGGCGAACATCGCCTGGCATCAGGAAGACGTACTGGAGATCCATCCCCACGACGCGGAAGTGCGGGGTATCACCGACGGTGAAGAGGTCACGTTGGCCAGCCGCGTCGGCGAAACGACGCTGCGTGCGCAGATCTCCGACCGGATGCCAACGGGCGTGGTGTACACCACTTTTCACTATCCGGTCACCGGCGCGAACGTCGTGACGACGGAGAACTCCGACTGGGCGACGAACTGTCCTGAATACAAGGTGACTGCCGTCCAGGTGGCGCTGGCCCACCCGATCTCCCGTCAACGGGATGAGCCTGCGGTCGAACGCGTGCTGACCGCCGGAGTGGTGGAGTGACATGTCGGTACACGACGCTGCCGAGATCAGGCTGATCAACCAGGTCGTCATTCACTTCGGCTACCTGCCAGAAGACCGGGCGGTGACCGAGGTCGCCGAACACGTCCGCAAGTTCTGGGACCCGCGGATGAAGCGACGACTGTTCGACCTCGTCGACTCCGAGGCAGGCCAACTCGAACCAGTGGCGTTGGCGGCGGCCGCGCTGTTGCGCTAGGAGTCTGCTGAATTAGGGGCGTTTGGGGCGGGGTGCCTCAGAGCGCTCTGTGGCGCGTGTGTTCAGTCAGACCCGGGGGTCGACAATTCGAGGGTCACCCCGCCGTGTTGAGCGTGGCATCTCTGCTGTGTGACGGCAAGACCTCGCGGTCCTTGGTGCTAGGCGATGGCCCAGGTGGTGCCGGTGTGGGTCAGGCCCATCGTGATGAGGCGGCGCAGGTTAAGTGCGGCGGTGCGGTGATGTAGCCAGTGGCCGTTCTTCGTGACGCCGCGGTAGCGGACTTTGCGGTTGCCTCGGGTCAGCCAGGCAATCGAACGTTCCACCATGGGCCGGTGCTGGCGGTATTCGGCCTGCCACTGGGGGTCGCGAGCCTGGCTACGGGCGATCCGCTGCAGCGGTTCATACTCGGTCAAGGTGAGTTTGCGTCCACGCTTGGCGGTGGTGCACCGTGACGCTAAAGGACATGTGCTGCAGAGTTTTCCGAAGCCCACACCACCGCCGGGAGGGATCGGCCGGGTGTGATTGGCCGGACACGTCACAGTGCGGGCATCGAAGTCGATGCTGAAGTCGTCGGTGGTGAAACCCCCGGGCACCGGAGCACGCAACGGTAGCGGTTTGATCACCGCGACATGCTCGGCCTCGGCCAGTGCGGTTCGGGTGGCACCCGTGCCGTAGGCCGAATCGCCGAGCACCCGCACCGGGCTCTGCTCGTCGTCGAGTAGTGCCAGCCCGACCACGGCCTCGTGATTGTCGGGTCCACTGGCCTTGGTCAATGCACAGTCGGTGATGATCCCGGTATCGGGTTCGATCGCGATGTGGGCTTTGAACCCGTCCTGGCGGCGGTGCACGGTCTTGTGGGCATGGCGGGCTTCGGGATCGACGGTCGAGATGACCCGGTCGGGGGCCACCTTCTGCGCAATCTGCCACCGTCCGTCGGTGCCATCAGAACCCTCGACCGGTTCCACGTCCTGGCCGGCGATCAACGCCAACAACGCCACCGCCTCGGCAGCTCGCGGCCCGAGCTCCTGCTCAGGCAGATGCCCCAGCAGCCGATGCGCGTCACCGACCAGTGCGTCGACCAACTGTTCGCGAGCCGCCTGATCATTCCAAGCGATCGCCGGTTTTCCCGCCTCGTTGTAGTCATGGGCCCTGCACTGGGTTTGGATCACTGCGACCGCTGCCGGGACCTCTCTGCGGACCCGCCGGATCGCGGCGATCAGCTGGGTCACGGTGTCCTGGGTCGCCACCGCATCATCGAGGACGGTGGAGTCCAACGCTCGCCGAGTCTTCTTCGCCAACACCCCGGTCGCCTCCACGACTGATTTGACGGCCTCAAAGATGCGGTCCGGGCGATCAGAAGCCGCCAGTCGGCGCCGCCAGTACGTCAACGTCGTCGAATGAAACGCCCCAGCAGTGATGGGTAGCCCGCACGCCGCTTTCCACCGCAGATCGAAGGTCACCGCATCGACGGTCTCGTTATCGGAGAGCCCATGCAGGGCCTGCAAGGTGATCACCGAGGCCATCACCTCGGCCGGCACACTCGGGCGGCCTCGCCGCGAGGGAAACAGATCGGCGAACATCTCCTCGGGAAACAACTCACCCCGATGCGCCGCCAAGAACGCAAACATGCTGTCCGACTTCAAAAGATGCCCAGCCACCGACTCCGCATCCAACAACTCACGCTGATCATCAGAGCGCCCCTGCACCCCGCAATCATCCCAAAAGCACACGACAAACCCCGGCCACGACGCGAGATTAATTCAGCAGACTCCTAGC